>JACRTZ010000005.1 GCA_014304965.1 Vulcanimicrobiota bacterium
ATGTAAACTTCCTGATGTTGGCTCTGCGAAATCCGCGGCGCCGCAGTCCGGCGGCTCACGGAGAGATTGCCGCACGCCTGGGGGACGTACACGACCGCGCCGCTCGAAAGACGGACCTTCCAGCCCATCACGCCGCTCGGAAGCACCGCGTTGCGAACCGCATAGACGCTGCCGTGGCGGTTGCCCGCCATCGTCTCGATCTTGTGCGGAAGCGCGATGTAGAGCGCCTTGCCGTCCAGCAAGGCCGCCCGGAACTCGGTGTATTCGTTCGACGACAAGCCGATCCGGCGAGCCGCGTCCGCGTACAGCTTCGAATGCTGACGCGTCGCGTTCCAGATTTCTTCAGCAGACGCCGGCGGCGTCGCCATCATATGGTCGACGAAAAGGTTTACAACCATCCTTGGTTCACCACAAAGCGGGATGCAGATTGCATCATGCTACCTAGATTATAGGAGTGAGACGCCGGGTGAAGGTGTCCGACGTGCTTGCTAATTCGGGCCAAAGGTCCCTATCTTGACTTGCGTGGCGATGCCGGGCGCCCGCAGCGCCGGCCGGGCGCGCCGCAAGACCCGCGCGGATCGGCGCAGAGCGGCGACTCGGGACCAAAGTTCCACGACGTCGCCGAGGGAGGGGCGCCGGTAGCTGCCGCCCCGCATCAGGGCCGGCACCTCGACGACCATCCTTTTTAGGATCGCTAGTCGGGCGATTGCCCAGGAGTTGAATTCACCTTCGGACTCGCCGGCGAGCAGATCGCGGAGCACCGCGGCGTCGTAGGCCCGAAAATCCGCCGTCACCGTCTGTATTCGCCCGCCGCCGGCCCGGGCCAGGGTGCGGTTCGCGAGCCGGAAGCCCAGGGCGCGATGGAGCGGGACCCCCTCGATCCGGCCGCCGGGAATCAACGGCGAGGCGACCGCGCAGTCCGCGCCGGTGCGGAAAAGTGCGTCGGCCAGCGCCCCGACGGTTTCGGCCGGAAAACTCAGTTGGGCGTCGGCCACGACGACGTTCGGAAGGCGCGCGGCCGCGAGCCCGGTCCGTAAGGACTCGCGGTAGCCTCTTCGCTTGGGATGCCGGACCAGCTGCAGCCAGCCCGTCCGCTCCCGCCGGAACGTCTCGACGATCGCCGCGGTCGCATCGTGACTGGCATCGTCTACGACGATAACTTCAGTACGGTATGCCCCGCCGAGCGTGACGAGGTGGGCGTGCACGCGCTCGAGCGTCGCCCGCATGACCGCGGCCGCATCGTGCGCCGGAATCAGTACCGTAAAACCGTTCACCCTCCCAAAGCATAGCGGCCGTTCCCAGAAATCCGAACGGGCGCCCGGGCGGAAAGGCTAGGACCATTGACCCCATTTGCGGGCCGCGGGCGCGGCCGAATGGACCTCACCGGCGAGACGGCGTCCTGGTACGATAGTCCCGTCATGACGACAATTCAGCAGAACGGATTCGACTCGCTCTTCAACTTGACGCTGCCGCGCATCAAGCCGCGGCCCGTTCCGGCGGACTACGCGGCGTGGCAGCGCGTCCTGCTCCTCGTCGCCGACTTTTGCGTGTTCGCGCTCGCCGCATTCGGCGCGCTTGCGATCACGGGCTTCCGCCCCCAAGCGTTCGAGCAGCGTCCCGAAGTCACGATGGGTCTGCTTTTCGTCGTGACGACCGCATTGCTCGTGTACGAACGAATCGGGCTCTACCGCACCCCGTTCAGCGCCATCGCGCGCGATCAGATCTACGCCTCGTTCGCAGCGGGCTTGCTGGGCGCGATACCGCCGTCGCTCGTGTTGTTTTTCGTTCCGGTGCTCGCGCCAATGCGGTTGACGGTTGCAATCGCGGTCGTCCTCGGCGCGATCGGCATGGCCCTCGCGCGGTTCGGCATTCAGGCGTTGCGCGACACAGTCGCGCCCGCTCCAGCGCGCCGGATCGCGATCGTCGGCAAGCCCGAACGCGTGGACGCGTTGCCGAAAGACTTGTCCCTGACGAACCGCGATTCACTCCTGCGCCTGCCGACCGCGACCTTCGATGAAGAACTCGACGCCGTGATGGCCGACGGCGACGTCACGAAGATTGCGTGGCTGCAAAGTGCGATCGACTGGTCGTGCGACACGCTGATCATCACCGAAGCGCTGCCGTCCGCGTTGACGCCCGCCTTGCTGCGCGAAACCGAACGGCGCGACATCAAGCTCGCCTTTGCGCCGCTGCGCCTGCGCCCGCACGCCTGCGACTATCGCGTCGAACGCGACGGCGCGGCGACGCTGCTCTACACGCGCAGCCTAGCGGTCAGCACCGCGCAGGCCGACTTCGCGCGCCGCGCGCTCGACCTCGCGCTCGTGATTCCGTCCTTGATTGTATTCTCGCCGCTCCTGGTAGCGTTGGCCGTCGCGATCGCGCTCGACTCGGGCGCCCCGATCTTCTACCGCCAGACGCGCGTCGGCCAACGCGGCCGGGAATTCGAGATCCTCAAATTCCGCACGATGCGCGTGGATGCCGAACAAAACACCGGCCCCGTCTGGGCGCAAGCCGGCGAATCGCGCGTCACGCGCGTCGGCCGCTTCCTGCGCCGGACGAGCCTCGACGAACTCCCGCAACTGATCAACATCCTGCGCGGCGAGATGTCCATCGTCGGCCCTCGCCCCGAGCGGCCGTTCTACGTGGAGCGCTTCCGCCAGCAATTGCCGCGCTACGACGAGCGCCATCTGGTTCGCCCCGGCATCACCGGCTGGGCGCAGATCTGCATGCCGCGCACGCTCGAACCAACCGCCGTCTCGCAGAAACTTAGCTACGACCTGTTCTACCTCGAGAACTGGTCCATCTTCCTCGACATCTCGATCATCTTCAAGACCGCGTTCGAGTTCTTGTTCCAACGCGCTTCCTAGCGGCCGCACGCGACAACGCTACCCGAGCAGGACGGTCCAATCGTTGCAGCGCATGACGCGGCCTTTCGGATACTCGAACGCGCACTCGCCCAGGTTGACGAAACCTGCTTTTCGGCAAACGGCATTCGACGCACTGTTCGAAACCGATGGAAAGGCGTGAAGCGAATCAAACCGTCGTTCGCCGCGTGCGCGTTGCACTATGGCGAGCGCCGCTTCGGTTGCAATCCCGCGAGCGGCGAATTCCGGAAGTATCATCCAACCCGTTTCGTAGACCGACCGGCCCTGCCAGGTTCGTTCCCAGAAACCGGTCGTCCCTACGCGGAGATCCGGCGCGAGGAAGATCGCGAACATCCCGCCGGCACCCGACGCTACGAGATATCGCCGGTGGCGCGCGAGTATCTGGTCACAACTCTCGATGCCGCCGAGATGTTCCATCATCGCGTTGTCGCCGAGCGTTTGCTGTAGGATCGAAAGCTCGTCATCCGACCATGGACGCAGTTCGATCAACTGCGCGTCGATTGGGAATCGAGAAGCAGGGTCCAGCGCCGAATTCTCGGGACTTCCAGTACGCCGGAACGGTGCGGCGGGTCGGGCGCCAAGGTCGCGCGGATAGCCGTCCCGTCCTCGGCCGACTCAATGAGCAGAGCGTCCGACGCATCTTTGATCGGGCCGCCGAGCGCCACGAAGCCCGATGCGACGAGGTCGTCCATGAACGCCGCATGTTCGTTCCACTCGACCTGCGTTCGCAGCGACTGAGAATTTTCCCAAGCCGGCCCGCGCGTCAGCGTCATCAAGAAAGGCATTTCCAAGATCTGCATAGATTTACTGGCGCCGGCCGAAACTCCTAAGGCTCCGGCGGCCACAGTTTGCTGTTTCTTCGTATATCCCCAGGCCTAGCGGCGAGATGCGGGAACGCCGACCGCTCGGAGGAGTCAACCTTGGCGACATACGGGAAATCGCGCGAGACGACCGCAACGCCCGAACGCGTTTGGAGCGTCTGGTCGGATCCGAACAATTGGACGCGGTGGAATTCGGGCATCAAAGCGGCGAGGCTTGACGGCCCGCTCGTGAGCGGCGCGAAGGGCTCGATGACGACATCGCACGGCAGCACGCACGAGGTGACGTTCACCAACGTCGAGCCGCCGCGGCGCTTCAGGATGAACATGGACGGTCCGCCGCTGACCTCGTTCGCGTTCATCTGCGAGGTCACGCCGAACGGTTCGGGCAGCACGATCGCCCAAAGCGTCGCGATCTCGGGACCGCTGGCTTTTCTCTTCGGCCCACTGATGGGCGCGAAAATGGCGGATCACTTCATCCCGGTGCTCGACGACCTTGCGAGCGCAGCGGAAACCGCCTAGGGAGGCTCTGAAGAAGTCCTCGCATCAAACCCTTTGGGCACGGCATTTGCGACCGGCGCGACGACTTCTTCAGAGCCTCCCTAAAAGGTTCCGGTTTCGGTCTTCAGGTCGTGTTGCGAGGAACCAGACGGATCTGGGCACGCGGCATCTTCGCGACGATCGCGCCGGGAACGCGCGGAAAGTACGCATTCAAGAACAAGAGCGGAATCGAATGCGCGAGCCAGATGTATTTCAGCCAAACGGTGTCGATGAACATGGCTTGCGCGAACAGGCCGAGCACGGTCGCCTCTAAGGCGATGCGCACGCCGTACATCGCGTGGTCCTTCGGCACGATTCGCAGCTGACGGAAGCTCATGTACCAAGCCGTCAAGATCAGAAACAGCCCGATCAAGCCGAGTTCGGTCCACATGCCGACGACTAAGTCGTGGCTGGGGCGATGCCAACCCTGATAGATCGGCTGGTACACGCGTAAGAAATATTCGTCGTACGTCGATGGAAACGAACCGATTCCAGTACCGAATACAAGATGGTCCTGGATCGCGCGAAAGCCGACCTTCCAAATAAACGTGCGTCCGCTGCCGCTGCCCTGCGCCCCCGGATCTTTGAGAAACCGTTCCCAGACCGTTGGATAGAACACGGTCAACGCGAAGCACAAGAAGCTCACCCCGATAACCTGCAGCCGGTGACGGCTACGCAGGATAAACCAGCAGAACAGCACGGCGATGGCGATGAAGGCGCCGCGCGAGCCGGTCAACAGCACCCCGACCATCATCATGGACGTGCCGGTCCAGGCCGCGAGGCGAAGCGGAACGCTGCGGGCGGCGAGCGCGATGCCGAGCAGCATGGCGATCGGCAGCAGGTAACTGGTCGCGAAATAGTTCGGGTCGATCATGACGCCGGTTCCCGTGGTGATCGAAATGCGATCGCCGAATTTTGCCCGGCCCGTGAAAAGTTCCGCAAATTCGTAGATCGAAAGAAGCACGCCCGACGTGATGATGATCCCCATAAGCCAGCGCAGCTCGCGAGCAGCGATGGGGTACACGGCGAGCACCGTCATCATGAGGAAGTTTTGAAAGATGATCCCGAAGACGCGTTGGCTTTCCGGCAGATCGGGCGTCCAGATCAGCGTGAAGCCCGTCCAAACGACGAAGGCAAACCAGGCGAACCACGCAGGCTGCGGCCACACGAAGCGCCGCCCGAGCAGGATCCGCGTGAGGAGCGCACCGGCCGATACGAGGCCGATGAGTCGCACGACCGTCCCGCCGCTGCTGACGGCCAAGATATTGTCGAAAGGCGCCATCGCGACGTAGAGCCCGAACGGAAAGATGATCGGCGCGCGAAAGGCGAGGACGAACGCGACCGGCAGCACTGAGAGGGCGAACGCCTGGATCGGAACATTGAAGCCGTCGGGCGTGGACGCTCCTCCGATCGCTTTTGCGATCAGCAGAAGGTAAACGGCGACGCCCGCTCCGATGGCAACTCGCGTTGCAATCGTCCGCCAGCGTTCGTCTATCCAGGTCACGTTTTCGTGCTAATTGTACGCGCCGGCATCGCCGCTGAGCGCGCGCCGAACGTCGGAGATAAGGAGTTCTTCGCCCGCATCTTTGGAGATGATGACGTTGGCTCCGGAGATATAACACGAGGCGGCGTACGACGGATCGGCCGAGCGAGAGTATGCGATGACGTTCGCGGACGGCAACGCTTGACGGATCCGGCAGAGCGCATTGGGTCCCCCTCGCTCGAAGAAGTCGAGGTCGACGAAGACCGCCACGGGCGCGCAGGCCGCAATATCCTTGCCGTCCACCTCGCGGCTGGTCCCGACGACTTCGAAGCCGGCGCTACCGAGCAGCCGTTGGAGATACTGCGCGAACACGAGTTGCGGTTCGATCAGGTAGCCGCGCATCAGTTCACCAGCCCGTTGCGAACGGCGTACACGGCAACGCCGGAACGCGCACTGACCTTCAGTTTCGCCAAAATGTGGCTGACGTGGTTCTTGACCGTTTTCTCGGACAAGGTCAGCCGGTTACCGATCTCGCGATTCGAGAGCCCGTCTGCGATCAGGCGGACGATTTCGAACTCGCGGCTCGAGAGGTCGCCCGCTTCGCCCGAGCGGGCCGAGCGCCGGCGGAGCATCGCTCCCGCTATGCGCGGATCGGCGTAGGATTCGCCGCCGGCCACAACGTGAACGATTTCGCACAGGTGCGCGGGCGACGTATCCTTGGCGATGTACGCATCCGCCTTCGCACCGAGCGCGCGCTGCATCGAGCGCGGGCGATGGTCCGACGACAGAATGCAGATGCGAGCTTGCGGCGACGAACGCTCGCAGGCTTCGATTGCGGCTTCGATTTGAATGTCGAGCGCATCGGGGTCAAGCAACACGACATCGGGGCGAAGCTCCGCAATCGCGCGCGCGCGCGGGTCGCCCGAGGCGCCCACGACGTCGATGTCCGGGTCCGAGCCGAAGACGTGGCGCATGGCCTCGACGACGACGCGTTGCGGTTCGACGATAAAGACTCGTATCGGTTTTCGCGAGGTAAGGGGCCGCAACTGCGGCCCTACCCGACGCCCGACGTCCTCTGCAACGGTTTCGATTGTCCTGCTCCCATGTAATAGTCGCTCGTATTTCGAGCGACGCGCTTGACGCGGTTCAGAACGATGCCGAGAACGTCCACGGAGCCGAAGCTCCGCAGTTTCGCGACTGCGCCTTGCACGGATTTTGCATCCGTGCGCTGCGAGGTCACGACGAGAACGGTGCCGTTCGCTTTGTTTGCCAATATAACGCCGTCCACGATCGATCGCAGAGCGGGCGTGTCCAAGATGATAAAGTCGAAGCGATCGCGTGCCGCCTTGAGCACGCGGTCGAAGGCGCTGGACTGTAAGAGCCCGACCGGATTCGGCGCGGGGCGCCCGCTCGTCAGCGCAAACACGCCGCGGTGCGCCGTGCTTTGAACCGCGTCGGGGAACTTTGCGCGACCGATCAGGATGTCGCCCAAGCCTTTGTCGTTCTTGAGGTTGAGTTTCTGGTGAATGGTGGGACGGCGCAAATCGCCGTCGACGATGAGCACGCGACCGCCCATCAGCCCGATGCTGATCGCGGTATTGACGGCGACGGTTGACTTGCCGTCGCCTTGATCGGGGCTTGCGAACGCGACGATGCGCGGCGGATTGTCCGCCGAGAATCGCAAGGCCGCGACGAGTTGATAGTAGGCCTCGACCGACAGCGGCTTGATCCACTGGCTGGTCCGCCAGTCGCCTTGATCGAGCGCCGGCACCGATGCGAGCACCGGCAAGCCCAAGCGATCCTGGACGTCTTGCTCGGACCCAAATCGGTCGTCGAAGAACTCGGCCAGGAAGGCCGCGCTGATCGCGACGATCAGGCCAACGATCGTCCCCACCAAGAGGTTGAGGCTCATGTTCGGCGTGACCGACCAGACGTTCGGGTTGGCCGGGGCCGTGACCGTTACGTCGCTCAGTGCCGTCGAGCGCGAGATTAGCGCTTCTTGCTTCTTCTTTTGCAGCGCGTCGTAAATGCTTTCGGTCGACTTCGCGGCGCGTTGCAAATCCCCGATTCGCCGGGCGGCGTTCGGAAGATGCTCGATCTTGGGCCGCAACTGCGCACGCTGCTTCGAAAGTAAAGCTGCCTGCGCTTCAGCGCCCGCAGCTTGCGCTTGCAATTGACCGGCCTGCTGTAAGAGGCCCTGACGCACCGGGTTCGGCACGGTGCTCGTGCCGCCCATGACCTGTGCCGGCTGCGACTGCAACTGACGTCGCGCTTCCTGCAGCGACGACTTCAATCCGATGACCGTCGGGTGTTCGTCCGTATAGGTTTGACGGGCAGCGTCGAGCTGTACTTGCAGATCGGCGATCTTGGTTTGCAGCTGCGCGACGACGGGGTTGGCCGACACCGACTGCGAGCCGACGATCGTTGCGGGTGAAGCGTTGAGTTCTCCCTCGACCGTTCCGAGCTGGGCACGCGCTTGTTGCGCGTCGATCTCCGCCTGTTTCTGCTTGGACTCGATGTTCGCGAGTTGGGTGATGTCCGTTTGGGTCTGCTGCGAGAGGTCGGCGATGCCCGTCCGGATTTGGTAAGCGGCGAGCGCTTCACTCGCGACTTGCATCTTGCGCTGCGCTTCGGGGATCTGCTCGTCGAGAAACTTGATCGCGGTATCGGCCTGGTGGGCGGCCATGCCGCGCTGCCGCTCGATGAAAACGTCGGCGAAGGTATTCGCGATGCGCGCGGCCGTGTCGGGATCGGACCATGAGACCCGCAAGACCAAGAGCGACGTTTGCGTCACGGGGCGGACGCTGATCTTACCGAGCAGCGCGCCGATGCCGATCGGCAAATTCAAACGCCGGATCACTTCGTCGGCAACGGGAGATTGTTGCAACAAGTCCGCGTAGGTCTCGGACGTGGCGGTGCCGCCGGCTGCGAGAAGCATGTTGAGAACGGGCAGGTCGCCCGCGCTGCCGCCTTCGCTGCCGCGCTGTCTGTCGCCGATCAGCATCTTGACCTGCGCCGAATACTGCTTGGGCTGCAAGGCCGTGAAGACGTAGACGGCCGCGACAAAGGCCACGAGGATGATCGCAACCATCTTCCAGCGGCGCAGCAAAGCCTTGAGAATGACGCTCGTGTCCACTTCGCGACCTTTGCCCGCGCCGGACGGTTCGGGTATGGTGGACATGGTGAAGTGATACGGCACCGCGCCGTTTTGCGCCGGAAAACGGTCCGCATCGGAACCGCGGCGCAATCGCTTCATAGGAAGGGCACGTACCGACTGAGGATGCTCAGCGGATTAAAGTTGATCTGCTTCTTCGCCGTCGGAACCATGACGACGTCGCCTTTTTGCAGCACGAGGTCCTTCGCAACGTCACCGCTCTTCATAATCGCGTAGAGATCGAAGGTTTGCTGGACGTTCTGCCCGTTGGGCAGCATGCGACGAACGGTGACCCGGTTCAGGTCGGGATTTTGGCTCGTGCTCGGGCCCGCGCGCGCAACTGCGGTGATGAGGCGATCGCCTTCGCGTAGCGCGATGTCGCCAGGATGGTCCACCGCGCCGAAGATTTCGACGGTCATGGACGAGGGCGACGCGACGTAGATCGTCGTTTCGTTCGACATCGGCACGTTCAATTGGGCTGCGCCGTCGTGCAGCAGCGACTGCAGCGAAATCTGCGCGATCGAACCGTCCGAACGCTGGATGCGCGCCATGGGGAAGTTGCCGTCGGTAGGTCCGAGGCCCCCGGCGGCGGCGAGGGCGTCAGTGAGCCGCGCGCTGCTTTGCATCGTATAGCGCCCCGGCGTCTTGACGTTCCCGAGGACCGAGACGTCGATCGTGCCGAGCGTGACGACGGAAACCGAGACCTTCGGGTACCGCAAGTACCGCGTGAGGGACCGGGCGATGGAATCCGAGGCCTCGGCCGGGCTCAGGCCGCCCACGAGGACGTCGCCGCCTAGCGGCAGCGAGATCACGCCGCTCGGCGGCACCCGCAGGGCGTTTGCCGACAGCTTCTCCTCGCCGAACACGAGGACCGAAATCGTATCGTTGGGCCGAATCTTGTAGTCGCTGGGAACGGCGGCCGACCCGCCGGCGGTCGTCAAAACAAGCGATGCCAGCACAAAGGCCAGAACCGAAACGAATTTAGACATGGAGGCTCCAAAGAATCACCATCAGGGAAGAGCATAGCCCGGCAGCGTGCCGAGCCGTAGCATCGGAACTGCCCTTGGGCATAGGCCGAACGGCCCCATAGAACTGTCGCCCGCCGGGACTCGGGGCCCGAGCACGACGTTGTGGCGAGAGTGTGACCTTAAACATGGGACCTTTAGCCCATCGGCTTCCGGCGGGCCCACTTTAGAAACCGGCTCGACGATTCGATAAGTGAGAATATGGACCACTGGCGCGTCTGCCTCATCATGCCGTTCCTCGACGAGGCACGTCACCTTCCGGCCGTTCTCGCGAGCCTGGAGGCTCAAACGTACGACCGCGACCGGCTGTATCTGATCGCCGTGGACAACGGCTCGATGGACGGAGGCAGCGAGGTCGTGCGGGACTGGCTCGCGCGGTCGGACGTTGCCGGCCAAGTGATCCGCACCGAGGTCCGCTCGATTCCGCACGCCCTCAACCGCGCACTGGCCCACGTGCATCCCGACGACTACGTCGTGCGCGTGGATGCGCACACGATCTAGGCGTCGGGCTACGTCGAGACGATCATGCGTGCTTTTGCAGAATTGCCTTCGAACGTTTGGTGCGTCGGCGGCTCCCCCGATGCGATCGCTCCACCCGGCGATTTTAGCCGCACGCTGCACGCCGCGCTGTTTCGCAATCCCATGGGTCTCGGACCGGCCGACTACCGTTCGTCCGAGCGCGTGCGGCCGGTGCAGAGCGTGTATCTCGGCGCATGGCGTCCGGGAGTCCTACAAACACTTGGCGGCTTCGACCCCGGCTGGCAAGCCAACGAAGATGCCGAACTCGCGGAGCGCATCCGCCGCGCAGGCGGCATCGTCTATCGCGTACCCGCACGCTGTTCGAAGCTGATCACGCGCAGCGCGAGCGCCGCCGTCAAACAGTGGACGCGCTACGGATTCTGGCGGGCGCAAACGTTCAAGCGCAATCCCTCAGCCATGCGGCTGCGCCACGTCGCGCCGCCCGTAGTGCTGCTTGCGCTGGCCGCGCTCGCCGCGAGTCCGGTGTGGTGGGCGATCGGTCCGATTGCCTTCGCGCACGCCTGCGCCGTCATCGCATACCGGCCGCGGCACCAGACCCTCGCGATCACGTTCGCGAGCGTCCTGTATTTTCCGATCGTTCACGTGGGCTACGCGCTCGGCCTCATCGCGGGTGCGTTGATCCCTCAGCGAAAGGCGACGAAACCGGCTGCCGCTGGGATGTTCTCGGGCATTCGCGGTCCGTTGACGGCGACCGATCCCGAATCTCCGTAGCACGCGCACAAGCCGTCGCCCGCGATCGTAAGCGTATGCGCGTAGGCGTTGCGTAGCGCCGGACGCGGGTGCGACGCCGAGCGATCGGGATTCACCACTGCCGCGCAAGGCCCCAGCGGACGGGCGTTTTCGAAGCACTCGGCAAACTCGCGCACGTAATTTCCATTGCCGTCACGCAGCGCCGCCGTCGAGCCCGGGTAGGACCCGTAGGGTTTGTAAAACGTCAGGGCCGCTTCGGGACAAACGGGAATGTGCGAATGGTCGCCGCACGCACCGTCCCAGCGCCAGACGCGATCGGCATCGTAAAACAACATGACGTCCGCAAGGCCGCGCGCACGGGCGCCCGGATCCGTGACCTCGTGATTGACGACGATAACGTTCTTGCCGGCGCCGACCACTCTGAGCGAACCGTTGAGCCGCGACTCGAGGAGCGGGCCGGTCCATTGCGCCGGATTCTTCGGCACCGCGCCGAGCCCGTAAAAACACGTATCGCAGATGGCGCCCCACGCATTCGGCGTTTTTGCGACGACGTCGGCGATCGCAGCCGGTTTACCGTCGCCTGCATATCCTTGCAAGCCGTTGAAGACGGCGGGGATGGGCGATTTTTCCGCGAGCGCGGATACGCCAGTTTTCCACGACTCGACCGAAAAGCGCGAACTCCACGGGCGATGCGCCTTGCCCCCGGGCGCGCTCGCGCAGTCGTAACCCCATGGTTCGAACATGCCGATCCCGTTGCAGACGATGGACCACCACTCGTCGGGCGTCGTCGCATCGTCGAACTGAACGAGATCGAAACGGCCCTCTCGCAAAGCGCCGTCTATAGACGCGCGAGCGCGCGCCTGTAATTCCGGCGACCCCGGGTTGCCGAGTCGCTGAACGATGCGGTTGTTGTACGAGACCGTGAGCGTACGGTCGGCATATCCGTCTTGGGTGTAAAATGCCGAGGCCGGCCAATCGCCGCAGTCCGGCGCGGGGTACTCGTTCGGGCCTGGGCCGCTCTTACTCGAACATTGATGGACGTCGAGGTACATTGCGGTACCCAATCCGGCGCCGTGCAGTTCCGAAGCGTTGCGCGGGCCGGTGAGCGCGACGTCCAGGTATTTTGCCGCGAAGGCCCAGTTGTGCGAGCCGAAGGTCTTGTCGTAGGCCGACGGCGGCAAATACGCGGTTCCGATTGTCAGCGAATGCGCGCGTGGCCCGTTATGGTGCGGGGGCGCAAAGGCCGCCCTCGCAGGCGAGCCCATCGCAATGGTCACGAGCAGGAACACGGTGCCGAAAAACGCGGTCTTCACACCGTCATTATGACGCACGGCAGTGACCGTGGTCCCGTTCGGCGGCACATTGTGACTCGCGTCACATGACATCCGGCGGTCGTGGGCGGGCCGGCGGCCTGCGAACGGACGGGCCGATTGAAGCCTCGCGAACGGCCGCGCGGCACTGTCGAGGCAACACGCTACAGGGTACAGTCTAGTTGTGCGCGCCCTCATCATCGAGCCGCAGAGGCTTTTTACTCCGTTTCTCGCCGGTGTGCTCGAGGAGCGCGGTGTCGCGGTCCTCGCGACCACCCTCGCGCTCGATCGCGACCAACTCGCACTCGCGCGGCCTGAGATCGTGCTGATCGATGCCGACCATTTGCCGAGCCCCTTGATGGCGCTAGCGGATCTCCGCAGTGCGCTGCCGTCCGCACGCATCGCGGTCGTCTATGCCTGGGCCGAAGCGGCCTGGCTCGTCCTGGCCCGGGCCTTCGGCGCGGACGTGCTGATCGGCCCCGGCGCGGACGAAGAACGCCTCGTGCTCGAACTCGGACTTCGTCGCCGAACGTAAACTCGCGCGCTTTTTGCGCCGAACATCACGGAAGGTAACCTTCCGCGAACGTGCCGTGAAACGGCTTGTATTGCGAAACCTTTACAGAAACGGATTTTGCGATTTGTGCCGACATGCCGTATAACGAGACGAGTAGTCCCACGGATGGATCTACGTTTGCCATGGAAGGAATAGAGAGAGAATGACTACTTCCGGCTTACGCATTGCCATTGTCGAATCGCAGGTGCTGTTCGCAAAGGCCTTATGCGGTATTTTTGCCGACGACCCGGAGTTCAAGGTGGTCGGCGACTATCGGACGCCTCAGACTGCCAACTTGCAAGGCGTCGCACCGAGCCTCGTCGTGCTGGATCTCGACGGTCAGAACGGCGACATCGCCCTGACCCTCGGCGCGTGTAAGGAGGCCGCTCCGGGCGCTCGCATCTGCGTGCTCTCGATGAACCTTTCGCCCGAGATCATGCAACGCTGCCTCTCGAACGGCGCCGAAGCGTACATCATCAAAGACATTTCGCCCGCGGAACTGATTCGCGCGGTGAAGACCGTCGCCGAAGGCCAATCGTACGTGGACCCGCGCGTCGCAGGCGGCCTCTTACGGCGCCGCAGCCTCAACGGCGGCAAGCCCGACATCATGGAGCTTTCGGCTCGCGAGTCCGAGGTGCTCAAGTTGATCGCCGAAGGTCTGGCCAATAAACAGATCAGCGCACGACTTCACCTTTCCGAGAAAACGGTCAAGAACCACGTCAGCCGGATCTTCTCGAAACTGAATATCTCCGCGCGAACGCAGGCCGCCGTCCACGCCATCCGCGCCGGCATCGTTTAGCTCAGTCTTCGTCCCCCTACGGGTCCAGTGCGACCCGGCGGGGGACCGCGACGACGGCCTCGCAGCACGCGGCCGCTTCATCGTCGCGAGCATCGCTCTCGGCGTGGACGTAATACGTTTCCCAACGCCGGCCCTCAGGATCCGCCGCCCACACTTTCGTCTGCTCGGCATAACAGCACGTCTCTTCACGCTCGACGTCGATCGTAAAGCCGCCGGCCTGAAGGCGGGTAATTTGCTGTTCAACGCCTTCGGGCGAATCCATGACGATGCCGAAGTGCGCCCCGTGGCCGACGATTGCTTCCGTATCGAGGTCGAGCGCCAGTTCTAACCCAGGCTCGTCGGTGACGAACAGCGCGTAATCGTGAAGTCGCTTGAGCGGTTGAGCGTTGAGGAGGACGGAGTAGAACGATACGCTGCGATCAAGATCGCGGGTCGCGAGGTTCAAATGCATCTTCATGCGGCGAGAGCCTTTCGAAAAAGCGATTGGACGGCGTTGTCGTAATTCTTGCCGTCATGCCGGGCCTCTTTCTGGCCTTCACATCTGCAAATCCGCGAAAGCTCAGCTTTCTTCCGGTTCCGGCGGACGAACCGGCACCCCGTACACCTTGTGCGGTGAAATGGCTATTGAGCTCGAGGTTACGTCGCGTTGACAAAATCGGCAAACGGTTGCAGCTGCCGGTATGTGCGAAAAACAGAGCGGACATGTCTGTTGCGGTCCCTCGACGGGCCGTTCCAGCGGCGCTTGAACGATTTGAACGAGTTGCGGATTTTTTGACGGCATGACGGCGGCCACGATCAGTGCGAATATTCCGAAGAAAAAGCCAAGAAGGCCCCAAAGGAAACCGTTATATC
>JACRTZ010000175.1:0-2633 GCA_014304965.1 Vulcanimicrobiota bacterium
TGAGCTTCGCAAAGCGGCCTAAACCACTTGTCCATCAAACCGGGTCAAGTCCACTGGTCCCGCGCAACTGGAACAACGAGAACAATAAGATCGAAGTGATCGGCGGCGGCGGCGGCGCCGGTGCGTCTAACGACGACTGCTGTGAAGCTGGGGGCGGAGGCGGCGGCGGAGCATACGCTGCGGTCTCAAATGTCGCCCTCAAGCACAATACTATAGTGACCTTCCACGTTGGTTTAGGTGGAAGCGGCGGCGCAACCAATACGAGTGGTTCCGCCGGCGAAAATTCATATTTCAACGGCTCAAGTTGCGGTGGCGCAGGTGCATGTGCTAGAGGCGGTGGCGGTGGTAGCGGTGGCGCCAACAATCCGAATCCCGGCGGAGTGGGCGGCAGTGCAGCGAGTGGAGTCGGCAGCACGCTGTATTCTGGCGGCAACGGCGGTGATGCAAACGGCGCAACAGGCGGCGGCGGCGGTGGTGCAGCCGGACCCATTGGTGGCGGCGCAAACGGCGGAAATGGGCTCAACCTAAATGGCGGCGGAAGCGCTGGAGCGGCGCCATCTTCTCTGAACTCAGGCGGCAACGGCGGCAATAATAGCCACGGCGTCGGTGGGGGCGCCGGCGGGACCAACATGGCTGGTGCAAGTGGGTCAAGTGGCGGCGGGGGCGGTGGAGCCGGCGGCGATAACAACAGTGGCGGCGGAGTCGGTGGGAACGGCGGCGCAGGCATAGAGTGGGACATCACGCACGGTTCCGGAGGCGGCGTCGGTGGTGCACAACGCAATAAAAGCTCCTTCAATCAAGGTGGCGGCGCAGGCGGAAATTACGGTGGTGGCGGTGGAGGTACTGGCAACGGAGGAAGCCCTGCCAACGGCGGCAGCGGCGCTCAAGGCATCATCGTGATCACCTACACGCCGCACTAGCGGCCGTTTTGGCGAGCGCGCGATAACTACGACGACCGACGATGGGTTGACGGGGCGGGCACGGAAGCGTCCGCCGCACCGCAACCCATCGTCGGTCGTGATTTACACGACCGTTCGGTCAGCGCCGGAGCGCGGAGCCGACACGAGCGAACGAAATCACGGGTATGGCCGGTCGCCATGGCGGTCGCGGAAACTCAGCGACGACGTTCCCGCGCCGCATGCTTCTGAGTTGCTACTCGCAGTTGATGGACGGCCGGCCCGACGGGCCGAGGAAACGAATCGCCGGCCGATAGCCGGACGTATCGTAGATCGCTTTCGCGGTGTCTTTCTCCCCACCGTGGAATACCAACGTTTGCGAGCCGGCGCTGTACGCGTACGTGCCGCGATCGCCGTGGTGGTCGGTGTACGTGCAAGAACCAGAACTGCCGCAGCTTGACGGTACGGGCCGGACGGCAAGGTGGTCGCGGACGCCGGCGGCGATCTCAAAGGAGCGCAACCGCGCTGCGTGATCGAAAACCTGCGAGGCGATCATGAGTTCGTCGGCCGCGGTCTTTGCAATGAACGCGGAAAGCGCACGCGCGATTGTTTCCGGGGAGCCGATCGCCGAGCAGGACAGGAAATCGTCGATGATCGTGCGCTCGCGACCGCCGAGGCTTTCGAGGTAGCCTTTTCGCGGCGGCGGCAATTGGATGGGACGGCCGCTGCGCAAGTTGACGACCGCCTGTTGAACGGACGTAGCGAGCGACGCCGCCTCATCATCCGTGTCCGCTGCGATGACGTTGAAACCGAGCATCACATACGGCTCCGCGAGCTGCGGAGAGGGCCGGAACGCCGAGCGATAGTGCCGGATCGCCGCCATCATGTGCGCCGGAGCGAAGTGCGAAGCAAAAGCGTACGGCAGCCCGAGCGCGGCCGCAAGTTGCGCGCCGAAGAGGCTCGAGCCGAGAATCCACATGGGAACGTTGAGTCCGGTTCCCGGAACTGCGCGCACCGCTTGCTGCGGTTCGGCGGAAAAGTAATCCATCAGTTCGAGTACGTCGTTCGGAAACTCATCGGCGGACGACGACGCGTTGCGGCGCAATGCGCGCGCGGTCTGCTGGTCGGAACCCGGCGCTCTGCCGAGCCCCAAATCAACGCGGCCTGGGAACAGCGACTCGAGCGTCCCAAATTGTTCTGCGATGACAAGCGGCGAATGGTTCGGCAGCATGATGCCCCCGGCGCCGATGCGGATGGATGACGTGCCCGCGCCGACGTGCGCGATCAAAATCGCGGTAGCGGCGCTTGCAATCCCGGGCATGCCATGATGTTCGGCCAGCCAAAAGCGTTTGTAGCCCCACCGTTCCGCATGTTGAGCGAGATCGAGCGTGCGGCGAAACGAGGTCGCGGCATCGCTGCCCTGCGCGATCGGTGCGAGATCGAGGACGGAAAAGGGAATCATTATCGCTCACGACCCCCGGCAGCCGGCACCCAGTTGCGCGCTCCGGCTTGCGGCCAGCGGCCCGGCCCGCGACGCGGCGGCGCAGGGAAGCGCCCCTAAAGAGCGCACCGTCCGGCATGGTTGAAGTAGAAACGCCCTTCGCCGCCCGCGTTCGGGCAATCGTCGCCGAGAAACACCTGCTCGGACATCCGTTTTACGTGGCCTGGACGAACGGCACGCTCTCCCGCGCAGATCTCAAGGAGTACGCGGAGCAGTACTACCAGCACGTCTTGGCC
>JACRTZ010000175.1:2643-14525 GCA_014304965.1 Vulcanimicrobiota bacterium
ACCTACCTGAGCGCAATCCACGCGCGCACGCCGCACTTTTTCTCCGACGGCAAACCCGCGGATATCGGCGTGCGGCAAGAGATCCTCAAAAATCTCGTCAGTGAGGAACTCGGCGAGAAGAATCATCCGGCGCTCTGGCGTCAATTTGCACATGCGCTCGGTGCGACCGACGCCGAGTTGGCTGCCACTAAACCATTCGAATCGACCGAGGCACTGATCGGCGCGTTCCGCCGCTTCTGCGGCGAGCAACCGTTTTACGTCGGGCTTGCCGCAATGCACGCGTTCGAGTCGCAAGTTCCCGCGATTGCCGCTGCGAAAATTGCCGGGCTCGTCAAGTGGTACGGCATCACCGAGCCCGCGGCGCACGAGTTCTTCTCGGTCCACCAAGAAGCCGACATCTGGCATTCCGAAGCGGAGTGGTCGCTGATCGAGCGCTTTGCGGATACTCCCGAGAAGCAGCAGCAAGTGGCCGATGCGACGCGCTCGGTCTGCGATGCGCTGTGGTCGTTCCTCGATGGCGTCTACACGGGACCGGTGCCCGTACGATCCGCTTAGGGTGGTCATGTTCCAGAACACCTCAAAGACGGATACCAAAGGCGTTTCGCCCTTGCGTCCGGGCCAATCGTATACGGCGAACTTCACGTTCCAACGCTCCGCTCAAGCGGCCGAACGTTCGACGCGTTTTAGCTTCGATACCCAATTTTGCCAACCCAACCAACGACACGTACCGCCTGGAGATGTGATGGCCGGCGAAATTCCGCAGCGCGAGTTCGAAGACGGAATTTCGGTTTTGACCATCGGGATCGGCGGCTCGCATTTGGGCGATGCAACCACCGAACCCGAGGCCGAACGCATCGTTGACGAAGCATGATGCCGTCCGCGCCGATACGGATGGAAGATGTGCCCGCGCCGACGTGCGCGAAAATTGCGGTAGCGGCGCTTGCGATCCAGCCAAGAGCGTTTGTAGCTCCACCGCTCCGCATGTTGAGCGAGATCGAGCGAGCGCCGAAAAGCTCCTCAAACGAGGAAGGTAGCGGCCTTGTCGCACGAAAGGCCTACGCATGAACGACGAGACCCATGTACGCGTTGCGGTAATCGGCGGCGGCTGTGCCGGCGCGTATTCGGCGTTGCGTCTTCAACGCGCGGAACGCGGTCCGGTCGTCCTTTTCGAATACGGCGATCGCATCGGTGGCCGGCTGTACTCGCGCACCTTGCCGGGTATGCCGCACGTGCACGCCGAGGTGGGCGGCATGCGCTTTATTCGCGAGAAGCACAAGCTCGTCGTCGGAATGATCGAGGAGCTCGGGCTTAAGGCGCGGTCCTTTCCGATGGGCCATCGAGATCCGAAAATCGGGTCCAACCAAAACTTCGTCTACTTGCGCCGCCGTCATCTTCGGTACGGAGAACTTTCGAACTCCGTAAAAGTTCCGTACGAATTGAACTGGCCCGAGCGCGACATGAATCCCGACGAACTGCAAACCTGGGCGTACCGCTACCTCGTCCCCAATTGGGACACCGCAACGCTCGACGACCTCTTCAAGGTGCACGTCTTCGGGAAGCCGCTGTACAAGTACGGACTGTGGGACTTGCTCTATCTCGTGATGAGCGGGGAGGCCTACGAGTTCATGCGTGACGCCGGCGGATACGATTGCAACGTCGCGAACGCGAACGCTGTGTCGTCGCTTCCGAGCGACGACTTTGGGCCTACGGTCGTTTACGAAACCCTCGTCAAGGGCTACGATCAACTGCCGATTCAGACCGTGAATACGTTCGTGAAAGAAGGCGGCGAAGTTCGCCACCACCACCGCCTGAAGTCGATCGTTCGGAAGGACGGCGGTGGAGTGCGCCTCGCCTTCGTGCGCACCGAGACCGAAACGGCGAACGACGCCGTGCGCCGAACGGTGGTGGACACCGACGATCACTTCACGGTGGACGCGGACCACGTCGTGCTCGCCATGCCCCGACGTTCGCTCGAGCTGATCGACTGGACGCCGCTGCGCGAAGACAAGATGTTGCGGCACGACCTCAAGACCGTCATAAAACAGGCCGGGATCAAGCTACTGCTCGGATACGAATACCCGTGGTGGAAGGCGCTCGGCCTCGAAGCCGGCCGTCTGATCACCGACCTGCCGATCCGCCAGGTCTATTATTTCGGAAGCGAACAGGAAGCGATCGACGGCGAGCGCGGTAACTCGAACGCCCTGCTCATGGCGTCGTACAACGACTTGAGCACGCTGCCGTTCTGGAAGGTCTTCGAGAACGACCCCGCCTTCCGGGGGCGCAATCCGGGCGAACCGACAAATCCCGACGTGCTGAACGTTCTGCCGCAACACCATCCGGCGACCACCGGGATGGTCGAAATGGCGCAGTTGCTGATCGCGGAAGTTCACGGCATGCGCACGCTGCCCACGCCTTACACCGCGGTGTTTCAGGACTGGACCGAAGACCCGTTCGGCGCCGGCTGGCACGCGTGGAAAGCCGGCGTCGACTTCCGCCATACGATGAAGCGCATTCGTAAGCCGATCGATGATTGGCCCGTGTACATCTGCGGCGAGGCATACTCGTTCAATCAAGGCTGGGTCGAAGGTGCGCTGCAAACCGCGGAGTTGATGCTCGAAGAACACTTCGGATTGAACCGTCCGACTTGGCTGGCGAAAGACTATTCGCTCGGCCCGTAGACTCTTGGAACGTTGGGCGGCCCAACCGGCATGAGGTTACGAGCGGGCCTTTTGCCGGCTTACGTCGGATACGCTAAAAGCACTGGTAACGGAGTTAAAATGCTCGTTTTTCAAGTTGGTAAGCTGTTGATCTCTTGCGACTGACGCTGCGCGTCGTTCGCAATCGCGCGCTAGGCGCGCTTGTCTCACTGATGTTCGTCGCCGCCGCTGGCCCCGTCTGCGCGGACGAAGCCCGATTCGCCGCAGGGACTCGCGTCGAAGGGCATTCGTACGGCGCGTCGTGGGATCGCTGCACCGTCATCGTCGACCGCCCGACGGGCGGCTATCTTCTGCGGTGCGATGGGCAGCCGGGTCGAGACGTCGTGTTTTCGGCTTCGGACGTTCGAGCGCTGCAAGGCGCGGATCCCGGACCGCCGCGCAACGCTCCGGCGCACCCGCCGATCCGCGCAAACGCAGCGCCGCCCGCGGTCGCTGCGGCACCACCGGCCGGCACGACTGCAGCGGCTGAAGACGGCGCGTTCAAGGCCATTCGACCGCGCGTCGGAGTGTACGCTTGCTACGATCAAGTGGCGAACGAGGTGGCCACGTTGCAATGGGGACTGCTCGACGGCTCACGTTATTCGACGTACGATGGCGGCCGCGGACGCTACACCTACGCGTCGCAGAGCGGCATCCTGACCTTTGCCAGCGGCCCGTTCGTCGGCTTACGCCGCTTGCGCGTCTCCGAACGGTCGTTCCGTATTCTCGACGAACGCGGGAAACTAACGGCTAATGTCTGCCCGTGGACGCCGAAAGACCCTCGTAAAAAGCACTGGTAACAGGGCAAAGTTGAGAAGTCCGGGCGCCCCGCCCGGACTTCTCTTATGCGCCCCTCACGAAGCGTTCGCCATCGCGCCGTCCGCGTTCCATGAGCTTTTCGATTTCCGAGAAGTCTTTGAAGTTCAGCACGGGCAGCGTGATGGGTTCGTCGGGCCCGATCGTCCGGATATGGACGTAATGCTTGTCCGGCGCCACGCCGAGCCGCACGTCCTCGTTGATGCGGCGTGCGAGCTTGAGGTCGAGTTCGAGCATCCGAGCGGTATTGGCTTCGAGCAGGAGCGAAGCCGCGTGAGCGATCGAATCGACCGCATGCTGGGCGCCCGCGGTCGCGGTCGGATCCACGAAGATGGCGGTGACTTCGGTGGCGCCGGCGTCGATCGCCTGACGGATCGGCGCGTTGTTGGTAAAGCCGCCGTCGGCAAAAACCCGGTCGACGCCGTCGGCACAGGAGATGACGATCGGTTCGAAGGCCGGCGGCAGGGCGGCCGAAGCGCAGACGGCATCCACGTAATTCTTCGCCGTAATCTCGTGGGCGTCGTGTTCGGCAAAAAAGAACGGCGCGCGTTCGTCGGCTTCGCCTTGCGGGAAGAACGCAAAGGCGTCCCCACGCGCTGTGCTCAAATTCGTCACGCTGACGATGAAGGTCGTCTTGACGGCGGAGAGGTCCGCAACCTCGGCAATGACCGACCGCACGTGCTCGCTGTCGAGCAGCCCGCGCAGTTGCGACAGGTGGCTCGCTTCCTTGAGGTGCGGGAGCGACGAGAGCGCGTGCATCAGGTGCCCGGCCTTCGCGCGCGCCGGTTCCTTGGCGATCGCCCGCAATTCGTTCCAAAGGCGCACCAGGATATCGACCTCAGGACGCAATCGCGTGACGTCGCGCCGCGCGATCGTCTGCCACAACTCGGGAAGGCGGTCGCCCATGCCTTGAGCGACGGCCAGTCCGTTGAGCGCCCCAATCGACGTTCCGCAGACGATATCGAACGTTTCCTGCTGCAAGAGCGCGGAAGCGACCCCCGCTTCGTACGCCCCTCGCGCGCCGCCGCCGCTGAGGATGAGAGCTTTGATCGGAGTTGTCGAGGACATCGCGCGCGTTGTTAGGCCGGGCCTTGCAGCGTCCTGCACGTTAGGGCGTTGCGCTTGCTTGCGCTTGCGGCGGGACCGCCTGCCGCGCGCGCGGTAAGGCACGGATATGCCGTTGCATCAACAACATCGCGCGGGCGACGCGCAATTCGACGACGTCTACGCTTCGACCGAACTCTCGGTTCGGATCCCGAAGTACACGTTTCCGGCGCGTCAACACGATCCGCGCCACGTTTACGGGCTTTTGCAGGACGAGTTGATCCTAGACGGCGGTTCCCGGCAGAACTTGGCGACGTTCTGCACGACGTGGGCGGAGCCCGAGGTTCGTCAACTCATGTCGGACTGTTTCGACAAGAACATGATCGACAAGGACGAGTACCCGCAGACCGCCGAGATCGAGAACCGTTGCGTACATATGCTGGCAGATCTCTGGAACGCGCCGCGCGCGAAGAGTGCAATCGGCTGTTCCACGACCGGTTCCAGCGAGGCGGCGATGCTGGGCGGGATGGCCCTAAAATGGAAGTGGCGCGAACGTCGCCGCGCCGCCGGCCTGCCGACGGATAAACCGAACTTGGTCACCGGCCCCGTGCAAATTTGCTGGCACAAGTTCTGCCGCTATTGGGATGTCGAGTTGCGCGAGGTTCCGATGCAGGGCGATCGGCTGATCCTTGACGCCGGCGAGATCGCGGCCTATTGCGACGAAAATACGATCGGCGTGGTTCCGACGCTCGGCGTCACCTATACCTGTCAATACGAGCCCGTCAAGGACATTGCCGCGGCCCTCGACCGGCTTCAGGCCGAGCGCGGTTTGGACATCCCGATCCACGTCGACGCCGCCAGCGGCGGTTTCTTGGCGCCCTTCATGGATCCCAAACTCGAGTGGGATTTCCGGCTGACGCGCGTCAAGTCCATCAACACGTCGGGACACAAGTTCGGGTTGGCGCCGCTCGGCGTCGGCTGGGCGATCTGGCGCGAGCGCGCCGATCTTCCCGAAGATCTCATTTTCGACGTGAACTATCTGGGCGGAAACATGCCGACGTTCGCGCTCAATTTCTCACGGCCGGGTGGCGAGATCGTCTGCCAGTACTACAACTTCTTGCGGCTCGGCAAGGAAGGGTATCGCAAAGTTCACGAGGCGTGTTACGAAACCGCACAATACGTCGCCCGGGAAATTGCTAAACTCGCGCCGTTCGTGCTGATCTACGACGGCCACGGCGGCTTACCGGGCGCGGCCTGGACGTTGCGTGATCCGGCGAGCGCTGGCTTCACCCTCTACGACCTCGCCGATCGCCTGCGCACGACGGGCTGGCTCGTCCCCGCCTATTCGATGCCGGAGAATCGCACGGATTTGGTCGTGCAACGCATTCTCGTGCGCCACGGCTTCAGCCGGGATCTCGGCGCGTCGCTCGTCAACGATATCCGCCGCGCGGTCGAACACTTCCGGCGCCATCCGATCACGACGCCGTTGAACGAGCACGAGGCAGGCGGTCACAACCATGGGGGCCGCGCGCGCAATGTGCCTGCCCCGGTGGCCGGGTCTTAGGTCTCGGGCTCGGGCTTCGAGACGGCGAACGCCGAGAAGACATCGCGCAGCGCCGTAGCGCGCTTGCGCGCGTCGGCCTCCGTCACGCGGCCGTCCGCAACGTCTTGCGCGAACGACGTGAACTGCCGAACGCGAATGGTCAGCGTCGCTTCGGCCGTCGCGTGCGCGAGTTCTTCCAATGCCTCGACTTCCTCTTTGTCGTACACCGGCTCCATCGTGCTCGAACGCGGGTGAACGCCGAGGGCGCCGAGGTCGGTCCCGCCGACCTCGAGGCGAAAGAGATACGCGTCGCTTTCGGCGGCGTGTTTCGGGTCGAAGCGCGGATCGTCTTCGACGAGGCACGTGGGCCAAGGCGCCGAGCCGACGCTGAGCACGAGTTGGTACGCGTCATCGCCGCTTTCGTAAATAGCCACGGCCGCGCTGCCTAACGTCTCGCTCACGAGCGCCGCGGTGCTTTCCCAAAGGGTCGTGACCTCGACGAACTCCGCAGCCCGGTGTTCCCCGAATTCGCGCAGCTTCGAGATCGCGCGGTCACGCCTGCGAAACACGATCTTTTCCAGTCCGCGGTCGATGCGATGGTGCAGGGACCCAAACACGAGCACGAGCACGAAGCCGACGACAAATTGCAGCACGGCGTCGAACTGGCGCTTTTGGCTCTCGTCTTTCGGTTTGAGCCACTCGTCCAGGATGGCGTGCACGAACCCCTCGGTGACGAAAATGGCGAGCCCGATGAGGATCGTCATTGCCGAGACGAGCAGAATTCGGCTCACGATCACTTGTACGTCGATCACGCCGAAGGCCCGGATCACGACGATGAAGCCGATCGGAACGAGCAAGAGCGTAAACCACCACTGCTCGAAATGCGGTGCCGCGCCGCGCGCGAGTTCGGTCGCAACCGAAAACGCCACGCCGGAGAGGCCCGCTAGCGTGGTGATGAAGATGATTTGCGAACGCTTTCGCCGCTCTCCCGAGGTCGCGCGAAGCGACGACAACCCCAGCACGATCAGCGGAAGCAGGCAGAAGACGACGCTCCAACAGACGGTCGTCGCGAGGTCGCCGGCGC
Source organism: Vulcanimicrobiota bacterium (assembly GCA_014304965.1). Taxonomy (GTDB): domain Bacteria; phylum Vulcanimicrobiota; class Vulcanimicrobiia; order Vulcanimicrobiales; family Vulcanimicrobiaceae; genus Cryoxeromicrobium; species Cryoxeromicrobium davisii. Next base: position 9,827 of record JACRTZ010000175.1, read on the forward strand.
GCACGAGCGCCGCGGGCGCCGCGGTGCCGAATGCGACCGGCAAGAGCATTTCGGCCAGGTCGGGGACCGCGACGGCGGCGATCACCAAGATGACGCCCGCTCGCGCCGCGCCGAGCGCCCCGCGCATTCGGTCGTTGACCGGCAAGGATTCGAGCGCGACGCTGTCGGCCATCGCGAAGAGTGCGTAGAACGCGACGAACGTCAGCAAATCTGCGGCGATGCGGCAGAGCAGCATCCAGGTTTCGGGAACGAATCCGTAGAGCGTGATGAGTTCGGGCGCGAGCGTCGCGCAGGTCACCCCGAGCCAAAGCGAAGCGCGATCTCGCCCCCACCACAGCACCATGAGCCCGAAGGCTGCGAACAGTGCCGCTTGAATCGCGAGTGCGAGGCTCTTCGCCGGGTCCTTTTGCGTGGGCACCATCTCGTGCGGTAAGAGAGTGCCGATCACGGGGACGTCGTGCCGTTCGGTGCCGCGAGGGGCAGAATGGAGCACGATGCGGATGCGCTCGAGCGGATCGAGAATTTTTCCGTACGCGACGCTGACGTTCGGGCCGGCACGGCGTTCGCCGTCGCGTTCGAAGAGCGAGTAGCCGCTGGTGCTTCCGATCGATGCGAAGCTGATCGCAAGCAACGTCAGGACGAGCGTCGTGAGCGCCGCTTTTACGAGCCGCCCGTACGAGCTCGGCGCGGCGGCCACTACGCGCTGTTTCGTTTAGAGGAGCGCGGCGTTGCCCGTGGCGCCGGACGATCCTTCGTGCGGGCGAGCGCAACTTCGGGATTTTCGGGCCGCAACTTCTGCGGCGGCGCGTGCTTCGGTTCGGGTTTGCCCGTATCGGGATAGTCGTCGCTGCCGAGCAGCGATGCGTACTCGAAGCGTCCGAGCGGCGGCGCATGCGAAAACGAGGCGAACGTTAGCGGAGCGTAGCCGGAGGTGCGCCCGCGCAGGGTATCGAGCTTCCGGCGCGCGCGCCGGTTTCCCCAACGGGCTGCATCTTCGTAGGCGGTGAGCGCCTCTGCACGCCGCCCCAAGCCCGCGAGCGCGTCGCCGAGCGCTTCGGAAGCGAGCGCGTTCTTGGGTTCGAACGTCAACGACGCTCGCTCGTCGTCGGCGGCCGCCTGGAAATCGTGTCGCGCCAAGCGGGCGAAGCCGCGCGTCCGAAGGGCGAAGGCATTCTTTGGGTCCAGTGCGATCGCGGCCGTCGCGTCGCGTTCCGCGGCCTCGAACTCGTGCAAAGCGAGATACGCCGCGGCCCGGCGCGCATGAGCCGACGGTTCGTTTTCAATCCGAAGGGCGGCTGTGTCGTCGGCGATGGTTCCGCGAAAATCGCCACGCGCACCCGCGGTCGGGATAAAATACCGCGCGGCCGCGCGGATGCGGTAGGCGTAGGCGCTGCCCGGTTCCAGCGCGAGCGCCGCCGTCTCATCCTTCACGGCGCCGGCATAGTCGTCGCTGAAATACTTGGCCGCGCCGCGTATGCGAAAAGCGAAGTCGTACTTCGGACTCACCTTCAAACAGGCGGACTCGTCGAGGATCGCCCGCGCGTAATCTCCGCTGTAGAAGTAGGCCGTGCCCCGTTCGGCCAGGGCGAATACGCGTTGAAGCTCCCCCGTCGAGGCCGCGAGCGCGGCGGTTTCGTCGGCAATCGTTGCTGGATAGTCGCCAAGTTGCGTCGCGGCCGCGCCACGCATCTCCAGCCCGTACGCATCGTTGGGACGAAGGCGCAGGTAGGCCGTCGCATCGTCGCGCGAACCGGCGAAATCGCCCTTGTTAAAGCGGGCCGACAAGCGCAAGCTGAGCGCAACGGCGTTCGCGGGCGCCAGTGCGAGCGCCGCGGTCGCGTCGGCGATGACCGCCGCGTAATTGCGCTGTGAAGCCTCCGCCGTGGCGCGGGTGTTATAGAGCGTCGCGTCCTTCGGATCGACCTCCAGAGCGCGCGTCGCGTCGGCGATCGCCGCGGGGTAGTTCCCCATGAAATAATGCGCGTTCGAGCGCAGCTGCAGCAGCGTCGTATTGCGCGCATCGAGTGCCAAAGCGGCATCGGCATCCGTCACGGCGGCGGCAAACTCGCCCAACTTGAGGCGCGCGCCGATGCGGATGACGAACGCATATACGCTTCGAGGCTCGATTGCGAGCGCCGCGGTTTCGTCCTTGACGGCATCTTCGTTGCGGCCGGCCTCAACCTCGATAGCGCCCCGCAATCGAAGGAGGAACGCGTTGCCGGGTTGGAGCGCGAGCGCGCGGGTCGCCGCGTCGATTCCGCCTTCGACGTCCCTCGTACGGTAGCGCGCGGCCGCCAGCGTCGAGTACGCGTAGACGTTCGTCGGATCCGCGCTGACCGCACGGTTCGCGTCGCGAATTGCGCCCGCGTAATCCTTGAGCTCGAGCCGAGCCGCTCCGCGCTCCGCCAGCGCGTAGGCGTCGCCCGGCATCAGCGCCAGTGCGGCGTCCTCGTCGGCGATCGCCTCTTTGCTCTCGCCAAGCGACGAGTGCGCCGCGCCGCGTACCGCGAGGGCGTGCGCTTCCTTCGGATCGAGCGTGAGCGCAGCGTTCTCGTCGGCGATCGCCTCGGCATACTTGCCGCGCCGCAGCTGGGCTTGACCCCGCACGAGGTAAGCCAGAGCAATCTTGGCGTCGATCGCGAGCGCAGCGGTCGCGTCGTCCAGGGCGGCTTGATCCTGGCGGCGGCGGAGCGCGATCGCCGCGCGAACCGCGAGTGCGAGGGCGTCGCGCGGCTGCAGGACGAGTGCCCGCGTAACGTCCGCGCTCGCGTCCTCGTCCCGGCCGAGCCGGTACTGCGCGGCGCCGCGCAACGCCAACGCGGCCCAATCCGAGCGATTGGCTTCGAGGAGTCGCGTTGCCGCGGCGACCGCGTCGGCGTAACGGCCCGCGTCGTAGAGAGAACGAACCTCGAGTGCCGTCGTTTCGCGCGCCGCCGCCTGCGCCGGGGATGATCCCGCAGCAGCGAGCAGTGCGCAAAGGATCGCCGACCCAACGACCGTTAGCGCGCGGCATGCAAATGGCGCCTTGGACATCCGAGCGGCGTTTCGTTACTTTGCGGTGGCCGCCTCCGGGAGTCACTATCCGGTCGTGCGGTCTTCGCTGTTGAGAGCGGACGCCTAATCAAGGGACGTCCATGAATCCAAACCAACTCGCGGCGGCAATGATGGCGACGCCGCTCGCGAGCGCGCGGCCGCCGCAGTCTAAACCCACGCGGTGAGTGTCGTAGCGTGCGCAGCCACTCGCACGCTCCCGACGGCCCTGGCCGCGAAGGTCCTCCGCCTGCGAACCTGAGGAGCGGAACGGGTATAGGCGTGGTGCGCCGCTCGAAAGGAGCCTTGCCATGGTCGCTCTCGTCCTCGCCGCCGCCTTGCTCGCCCAAGGGGGCGCAATGTCCGGTCCGTGCTCCGGCGCGGATCCCGCGATCGCGTCCGTAACGTCGAGCCTCCTGGGAAACGTTGGCTCGGTGAACCGGTACCGGCTGGCCGTGACCGTACAAAATCGGGGTTCGAAAAAGCAAAGCTCGAACGTGCTGCAATCCGTCGTCATGTTCCAGAACGCCTGGAAGACGGACACGAAAGGCATTCCGCCCCTGCGTCCGGGCCAATCGTATACGGCGAACTTTACGTTCCAGCGTTCCGCGGAAGCGGACGAGCATTCGACGCGCTTCCGTTTTGAGATTCAGTTTCGCCAGCCCAACCCGCCGGGCTCGATGGATTGCAATCTGGGCAACGACACGTATCGCCTGGAGGTGTGATGGCCGGCGAGATTCCGCAGCCGGTCGACACCGTCCAGATGCCACTCAATCCGTTCGACGCGAGCGCTTGGAACATCCGGCCGGCGATGGGCGCGTCGAGCTGTACAAGACGAGCAAGCATTACGATGCCGCACCCGGCCGAGAGCAACATGGTTTTCCCTCAGAGCAAGAGCTGAGCGCGTAATCGCGTAGACGTCGCGCGCCAGGCCCGCGATGGCCGCGTCGCGATCGCGGTTGCTGCCGCGAGCGCCGTTGAGGAACGCGACGATCACGACGCCGTACCCGTTGATCAGCACGATTCCGGCGTCGTTGGTCGCGTCGGTCGCGCCGTCGCGCGTGCCGCTCGTGCCGGTTTTGTGGGCGAGCGGCGTCGCCGGCGGCAGGCCCGCACGCAGCCGCCCGGGACCGGTTCGCGACGCGGAGAGCGCGTTCATAAATCGCGTGCGCGACCGGTTGGAGACGAGCGTACCGATCTGCAATTTTGCGAGCAGGCTCGCGACCGCGTCCGGAGTGCCCGCATTGTCTCCACCCTTCGCAAACGTGCGGCCAGCGAGTCCGTCGGCGCGAACGCCCGCCTCGTTCGTGCGAACGTTGATGCCCGTTATGCCCTTGCGGGCCAGCACGGCGTTGATCGTCGCCTTTCCGTGAACCAAACGGTAGAGGACGTCCGCGGCGGTGTTGTCGCTTTCGATCAACATCCGGTCGATCAAAGCGCCGGCGCGGTACGGGCCGCGAGCGCCACGTTGCCAGTCGTCGGCTATTCGGCTCGCGCCGAAGACAAGATCGCGCTGTTCCAGCGCAACCGGCCGCTCGAGTTCCAGTACGCCGCGGTCGGCGGCGTCGTATACTGCGAGCGCGATACCCAACTTGACGACGCTTTGCAAGGGGAATGACTCGGCGGTCCGGCGACCGACGCGCGCGTCGTTTAGCAAATCCCACACGAC
>JACRTZ010000077.1 GCA_014304965.1 Vulcanimicrobiota bacterium
ACGTAGCGAGCGCAGTTACACTCGATCGCTTCGATGTATTCACCCGTCCACGCGATCGCGGCGTGCCCGTGCAGAAATGCGTCCGCCAGCAGCACGTAATTGTTGTAGACCGTCGGGTGCAGTCCGCTTGCGACGGCCAGCGCGCAAAACGCGATCGCTCCCGCGATCAGCGGCTCCCGTTTCACTGTGGCTCGAGCCGTGCGATTGCCGGATAGCGGAACAATCTGATCTGACGGTAGCCTTCGACCGGATATTCTTGGTCGGCGATCACGTACACCGGCCGCGTCTTCATCCAGCCCGCATAATACTCGCGATAATCGGCCGGCTGCGCGGTGACGACGATCCGATCCCCGAGCCGATGGTCCACGAAGGCCGCGTAGCCGAGTGGCGTCGCAAACGCCCAATTGGCCACGATCACCGCATTACTCGGCGTGAGCGCGATAACGGTGTCGATGTAAATGTCGCCCGCGCGGTTGTGGCGCTGCGCGAAAACGCCGCGGTTCGCGTTGAAGAGGCCCAACCCGAGGACCAGGACGAGCAGCGCTGCAAAGCCTTCGATCGCCGTGCCGCTGCGGTTGAGATACGCGGCAATGCCGCGCGTCGCGCCGATCGCCGCGAGCACCGCGAGCCCCCAGAAGGGAAGCAGCAGATAGCGTTCGGGATCTGCTTCGGGATACAACAGGGCATAGGGAATGCACAGGCCGCAGGTCACGGCGAACGCGAGCGCCAGGTACGGCTGCCGCCGCGCGAGCAGCAGCAAGCCGGCGCCGGCGAGCACGAGCGCGACGATGCCGAATTCGTTGATCGCATCGTCGCCGAATTTCCAGATGACGAGCCGGTAGCGCGCGAGGTCGAGCATGCTCGCAAAGCCTTGCCCGACCTTACTATCATCGCCGCCTCCAAGGTAGTGAATGAGGGATGCGAGCGTCGCGGGATGACCGAAGTCCCAAAACGGTCGTCCCGGCGGCAACCCGAGCGACAAGGTCGGATCGATGTTGCGTGCGTAGACGTACGCGCTGCGCAACGGAAGGTACGCATACAGCAGGCCCGGCGCAACGAAACAGGCGGCGGCGCGCGCAAGCGCCGGCCAGCCCACCAGGCGCACCCGCGGAAACAGTAAGAGAATCAAACCGGGCAGCAGCAGTACCGTCACCCCATGCGTCGCGAGCCCCAGCCCTTCGCTCAAGGCCGCGAGCGACAGCATGCGCGTATCGCCGGACGTGCGCCAACGCAAGAGCAAGCAGATCGCGGCGCACGCGAACGCGAGCGACAACGCGTGGACTTCCGTGCGCGAGCCTCGCGTCCAGACGACGTAACCGCACGCGAACACCAATGCGCTGCCGAATCCGAGCAGCCGAGTGCCGTCTAGTTCGACGACCGCACGATAGGCGAAATACGCGGCCGCCGCCATCGCGGCTGCGGTCAGGATGCCGATGCGCCAGGCAACGGTGCCGAGCGGAAGCGCGTGCGAAAACAGCCACCCTGCGAATACGAACGTCGGAAAGCCCGTCGGATGCGAGATGCCCAAGATGTAAGGGATGGTTTGCATCTCGCCCGTGTCCCAGAACGACACGCCGGGCGGCAGCGCGAGCGCGAAGAGGGCGAAGGGCAGCAAGAACGCGAGCGGCGCCCAAATGCGCGCATCGAGCACGCGCGCGACGCTCGGCACGATCGCCGGTTCGCGGTCCTCTTCGCTGATCATCGCGCGCTCAAGGTGAACGTTGGTCGTGCAGACAACACGCGGCTGTTAGTCTCGTGCAATCAAAGCGCCTTTCCCCGGTGCGCGTCGTCGTGGCCGAACCCTTTTCCGAAACCGGTTTGGCGGTCTTGCGCGAGCATGGCGTCGACGTCGTCGAATGCCACAACGCCTCGCGCGAAACGTTGCGCAAGGCGCTCGCCGGCGCGGATGGACTCATCGTCCGGTCGCAAACGATCGTGGATCGCGAACTCCTCGCTGCTGCGCCGCAACTCGCGGTCGTCGCACGCGCCGGCGCGGGCGTCGACACGATCGACGTGGCGGCCGCGACCGAAGCCGGCATCGTCGTGCTCAACACGCCGGGCGCGAACACGCTCGCCGCAGTTGAGTTGACCTTCGGGCTGATGCTAGCGGCCTTTCGGAACATTCCCGCGGCGGCCCAAGAAACGCGCGCCGGCACGTGGGAGCGTAAACGATTCGAGGGACGCGAACTCGCCGGCAAGACGCTCGGGCTCGTCGGACTCGGCCGAATCGGGTCGGCCGTTGCGGCACGGGCGAAAGCGTTCGAGATGCGCGTGGTCGCGCACGACCCGTTCTTCGCCCCCGGCCGCGCCGAGGCGCTGGATCTCAAGCTCGTGGGGTTACACGAACTCTTGCAGCGCGCGGACGTCGTTTCGCTGCACGTGCCGTTGACGACGCAAACTGCCGGCCTACTCGATGCCGCACGCCTCGCGCTGATGAAGCCGACGGCCTGGCTCGTCAACGCGTCGCGCGGCGTCATCGTGGACGAGAACGCGCTGCTGCAAGCGCTCGACGACGGAACCATCGCCGGCGCCGCGCTCGACGTGCTCTCCGAAGAACCGCCGCGCGACGCCAGCAGCGCTTCCCGTCTCGTTCGGCACCCGAAAACGCTCGTAACGCCGCACCTCGGCGGTTCGACCGTCGAAGCGCAGGAGCGGATCGCAACCGAGCTCGCGCGCGAAATGGTCGCAGTGCTCGAGGGCGGCCCGGCGGCGGGCGCCGTGAACGCCCCTTCGGGCGGTGCGGGTAGCGAGGATCTCAAACCGTTCGTCGAGGTCGCCCACCTGCTCGGACGCGCCTATCCGCAACTCGTCGCCGGCGGCAGTTTCGCGAACTTCGCGCTCGTTACGCAGGGTGCGATCGCGGCCTTCGATCCGGCGCCGCTCGTCGCGTCGTTTCTGACCGGTTTGCTGCAGGCAACGACCGACCGGCGCGTGTCCATCGTCAACGCTCTTGCGATCGCTGAGGAACTCGGGATCGCCGTCAACGCTTTCGGCGAGCCGCGTCACGGCATGCTCGCGTCCTCGGTTCGCGTCACGTGCGGCGGCCGTTCGCTCGGCGGGACCGTCGGCCGTGCGGGCGAGGCGCGCTTGAGTGAGGTTGACGGACTCGCCGTTGACGCGATATTGGAAGGAACGTTGATCTTCACGCGCCATCACGACGTCCCGGGCGTGATCGGGCGCGTCGGCACGATCCTCGGCGAAGCGGACGTGAACATTTCCGGCATGCAGGTTTCGCGAGCGGACGAGGGCGGCGACGCGGCAATGATCCTTTCGATCGACCGGCCCGCCGACGGCGCAACGCTCGATCGGCTGCGCGGGCTCAAGGGGTTGCACGACGTTCGCGTCGTCACGATCTAACCTGTGATCTTTCTCGCCCGGCACGCGGAGACGACGTGGAATCTTGAGGGCCGCTACCAAGGCCGGCGCGAGTCTCCCTTATCGGGGCTCGGCGTTCGCCAGGGCGCGGCGCTCGCCGAGTACTTTTATGGCCGCCTGCTGCGCGGCGATTCGATTCCCGCGCGCGTTATTTCGAGCCCGCTCTCGCGCTGCGTCGCCACCGCGGATTTCACCGGCTCGCGCCTCAGCCTGCCGGTCGAAACTGATCCGCTACTGATCGAAATCGCGCACGGGACTTGGGAAGGCCGGCTGCGCGACGAGCTGGCCGCGAACGATTCCGAGCGCTACCGCGCGTGGCGTGAGGATCCGTCGCTCGTCGCTTTTGATGGTGGCGAAAAGCTCGGCGACGTCATTGCTCGCTGGCAGGCGTTCGAGCCGGTGTTACACGCGATGGCAGGCAAAGACGTACTGGTCGTGACGCACGACGCCGTGATTCGCGTCGCGCTTTTAGCGGCGAGCGGCCGCGATTTGACGGAATTTTGGCACGCGAACGTGGAAAATGCCGCGTACGCGCTCCTCGCGAGCGACGGCGAACGTTTGAGCGTGCTCGAAGAATGCGTCACGTCGCACCTGACCGGCGTTCGCGCAGCGACCGCCGGCCAAGCGCTGTAGCTCCCGCGCGCTACCGGGCGGGCGGCGCTATGACGCGCGGTTCGGAAAACGTCGAAGCGGGCAGCGCGGCCGGAAAGCGATATTTCGACCACACGATCCGCTCTCGCGCATCCTTTCCGGACGCTTTCGCGCCGACGGCAACTTCGCGAACGACCCAATAGCGCTGCACGGGACCGTATGTGAGGCGCCCTTTGCCGTGCGCCGTTGCGGTGCCGGTTTGAAAGGCGATCACGCTCGGCAAGAATCGTGCGGCGTCGATGAGCACGTCGGTCACCGAAAACGGCGCCGGCACCAGTTGACTCGTGCGGAATGCATACACGGCGCGTCCGTTCACGACCCGGCGGCCTGCAAACGTGAACGCGTATTCCGCAGGCTTCGGTGCGACCGCGAGCACGTCGTACGGATCGGGCCGGTTGACAGCGACGTGGACGAACGGCACTTTCACCGTCACCCCATCGCGCGTGAGCGTCTCGTCGCGCTCGCGCAACCCACTGCGATAGACGCGGTGCGTCTCGGAAAGATCGTGCAAGCCCACCTGTTCGAGCGAGAATTCGAAGATGGCGTTGGCCGGCCGCGCGATCGTTGCCAGCGCGTCGGCATACCGCTGCAAGACCGCGGAGGCCGGCACGTCTGGCGAAGGTGCGGCGCCGAGCGTGGCGGCGAGCACTGCGCCGAGAAGCAGCGCACGCAGCCGCGCCTTCACGGCGCCAGCGCGGTGCGAATCGCCGCGATCGCGGCCGCGGCTCCGGCCGGCTTCTTTCCGCCGCCTTGGGCTTGAGCGGGCGCGCCGCCGCCGCGGCCATCCACGCTCGGCGCCGCGGCTTTCAGCAGGTTGCCGGCGTGAACGCCGCCCTTGACGAGATCGTCGCTGACGGTCACGAGCAGCGAGACGGTGTCGCCGTCCACCCCCGCGAGGGCAACGACGCCGCTCGGCATCTTTTGGCGAATCGCGCCGGCGAGCGCCTTGAGTGCTTCGGCATTCGCGTCGGAAACGACGGCGCCGACGAATCGTTTGCCCGAAACGTCTTCGGCGCGTTCGACGTACGAGCCGGCATCGGCGCCGGCCAAACGCGCTTTGAAATCGGTCATCGCTTTTTGCAGGTCGCGCACGTCCGCTTGGAGCCGTTCGACGCGTTCGACGAGGTTCGCGGGCTTCGAGGAAAGCGTTTCGGCCAGCGTGGCGACCGTTTCTTGCTGCTCGAGAACGAACGTTTCGGCCGCCTTGGAGACGACGGCTTCGATGCGCCGGATGCCGCTGCCGATCGAGCTTTCCGAAAGGATGACGAACATGCCGAGCTCGCCCGTCGTCACGGCGTGCGTCCCGCCGCAGAATTCGACGGCCGGCCCGGCGCGAACGACGCGCACGCGGTCGCCGTATTTTTCGCCCGCCATCGAAATCGCGCCGCTCGCCGCAGCTTCGCTCGGCGTCATGACGTCCGTGACCAAATGATGATCGTCGCGAATCAAGGCGTTGACTTGCGCGATAACGTCGCGCCGCTGGCCCGGCGTCAGGGCGCCCGCGGGCGAGCGGAAATCGAACCGCATCCGGTCGACGCCGACCCACGACCCCGCTTGCACGACGTCGTCGCCGAGGGTCTCGCGCAATGCGTGCTGCAGCAGATGCGCGCTCGTGTGGTGACGGCGGATCTCTTGACGCCAGAGCGGATCGACCGCAGCGTGCACCGTTTCGCCCACCGTTAAGGGGCCGCCGCTCAGCACGCCGCGATGCACGATCGCTTCGCCGGCAAATTGCGTATCGAGCACGGTAAAAATCGCGCCGTCACCGCCGACCAGCACGCCGCGATCGCCGAGCTGACCGCCTTTCTCCGCGTACAACGAGGTGCGGTCGAGCACGATCTGCGCTTCGTTGCCGTCCACGATCGTATCGACCGTAACGTCGCCTTGCAGCAGCGAGAGAATCGTGCCGTCGGTCTCGAGTCCCTCGTAGCCGGTGTATAGCGAGACGATGGCGGGGATATCGGCGACGGAAACCACCGCGCGTTTCTTCGCGGCATCGGCCCGGGCGCGGGTGCGCTGCGCTTCCATGTGCGCTTCGAAGCCGGGCAGATCCACGCCGACGCCCGCTTCGGCGGCGATTTCGCGGGTCAATTCCGACGGAAATCCAGAGGTGTCGTGCAGCGTGAAGACATCCGCGCCGGAAAGCGGGCGGCCGTCGCATTTCGCGCGCTCGAGCAGGCCCGAGAGCAGTTCGCTTCCGCGCTCGAGCGTCTTGTTGAAGGCGAGCTCCTCGCTACCGACGGCTTGTTCTATGCGCGAGACGGCGCCGCGTAGTTCCGGATAGCCCGATTCGAGCGACCGTACGACGTGCGGAACGAGCGCGGTCAAGAAGCCGCTCGGGTAGCCGAGCAGTTTTCCGTTGCGAATCGCACGCCGCGCGAGAAACCGGCAGACATACCCGCGGACGGTGTTGGAGGGAAACACGCCGTCGGCGACCAGGAACGTAACCGCGCGCGCGTGGTCCGCGACGATGCGTCGCCGGACCAGCCGTTCGGCTGCGGACAGCGTCGAGGGGCCGGGCGAGGGTTGCGCGTCGATCAGGTCGGTGAAAAGATCGGTTTCGAACATCGAGGCTTTGCCGTTGGCTGCGGCCAGCGTGCGCTCGAAGCCGGCGCCCGTGTCGATGCCCTTGCGCGGGAGGTCGTGGAGCGTTCCGTCGGCGGTCCGATTGAACTGCTGAAAGACGAGATTCCAAATCTCGACGTAGCGGTTGCCGAGATTCGGCCCCGTGTCGGCGGGACCGCTTGCGTGCTCCGCCCCCGTGTCGTAGAAAATTTCGCTGCACGGTCCGCACGGGCCGGTCGGCCCCATCGTCCAGAAGTTGTCCTCGTCGAAGCGCGTGATGCGGGCCGCCGGCAATCCGATTTCCGTCTCCCACAGCCGCTGCGCTTCGTCGTCGTTCGCGTGCACCGTGACGTATAGTCTGTCCGCCGGGAAACGCAGATGGTCGACCAAGAACTCCCACGCCCAAAGAATCGCTTCGCGCTTGTAATAGTCTCCGAACGAAAAATTTCCCATCATCTCGAGCAACGTGCCGTGACGACCGGTCCGCCCGACGTTCTCGATGTCGCTCTTCGGGCCGGCCACGCGCAAGCAGCGCTGCACCGTCACCACGCGCGGCGCGGGCGGCGGCACCTCGCCGAGGAAGGCCGGGACGAACTGTTCCATGCCCGCGATCGTGAACAACGTCGTGGACATCGCGTCCGGGATCAGCGTCGCCGACGGCTGGGCCTTATGACTTTTCGCGACGAAAAAGTCGACGAACGCGCGCCGTAACTCTTGACTGCTGATGGACCCTTCGCGGCCTACTGGCATAGCCCGCGATGTTTCCGTTAAGTGCTGTTCGCGCCCTCGGTCAGTGCGAATTCGATCTGCGACAAGCGTCGCAGGTCTTCGCCGAATGCCTCCAGCAGCGCGGCCTGCGCGCGGCACCAATGCGGATAGGCTTCGTACAGCTTGAGGCGCCCGGCCCGCGTCAGGGAAATCCGGCGCCCGCCCCATTCTCCGGCGGCCGCCTCGAACGACAGCATATGGCCTTGCACCAACTCATCGAGCGCGTCCGAGGCGGAGGCGGGATCGAGGTTGGTGCTCTTGGCGATGTCCCGAATCGTGCACGGCGCGAGATCCGAGACCGTGTTGAGCAGTAAAAAGTCACGAGTTCGCAAACCGATGGGCCGCAATGCTTGGTCGTAACGATTGTTCAGCTCGTACGCGACCCGCGAACACAGGGCGGAAAGACATGTTTGCGGATCGGTACGTATACGATCGTCCGACGATGCGTTCATGGAAGCGAGATTTCGGAACGCCTTGCGCTCGGCCTCTCTAACGTTCCAAAAGGGCCTCTCTCAACTTTTCTAGGGCCTTTTGCTGCAGGCGGCTGACGTGCATCTGCGAGACGTTGAGGCGCTTGGCGATTTCGGTTTGCGAGACCGACTCGTAGAATCGCAAGAACAAGATGATGCGCTCGCGTCGCGACAACACGTCGAAAGCGCGCTCGAGATTGGCGCGATCTTCGAGGTTCGCGAGTTGCGGATCGGGCCGGCCGATGTAGTCGCCGAGCGTCTGCGCGTTCTTATCGCCGTCGCTTGCAACTTCCGTATCGAGCGACAGCAGGTTGTAGGCTTGCCCGAGTTCTTGCGCTTCGAGGATTTCTTCCTCCGATGCGTTCAGCGCTTTTGCAAGTTCGGCGACCGTCGGCGAGTGGCCGAGCTGCACCGTGAGTTTCTCGATTGCGCGGTTGACCGACAGGTTGAGTTCTTGCAGGCGTCGCGGAACCTTGACGGCCCAGCCTTTGTCGCGAAAGTAACGTTTGATCTCGCCGACGATCGTGGGCGTTGCGTAGGTCGTGAATTCGACGCCGCGTTCGAGGTCGAAGCGATCGATCGCCTTGATCAGTCCGACGGTTCCGACTTGCACCAAGTCATCGAGTGCTTCGCCGCGATTCGCAAACTTGACCGCAAGGTACCGAACGAGGTTGAGGTGGGCGACGACCAGTTGGTCCCGCACGCGTTCGAAGACGGCCAAATTGGTATGGCGCGCGGCTGCAAGGCGCGCAAAAGCCTCGCGGGTACGTTGGCGATCCCAACGTTCCTCGTCGGCCCCAGGGGTGGATTGCATCGATCGCTAGGAACCGACGCGCTTCGTCATGATCAGCTCCGAACCGCGTGCGGCATCGAACGAATGCTCGACGCCGTCCATCAGGGCTTGAATCAAGAAGACACCCAAGCCCTCGACGGGAGTTGCCTTACCGGCCGGAACGGGTTCGGGTTTCTTGGTGCCGCGATCGCGTACCACGATGCGCAAATGGTCGGCCGCGGTCTCGCAACGGATGTCGATGGGCTCGCCGTTGCCGCCCCCGGCTTGGATCGCGTTGGTGCACGCTTCGGCAATCGCGAGTTTGAGATCTTCGATTTCTTCGACGGTGAACGGTAAGCGGTTCGCGATCGCGGCGATCGTGAGCCGGGCGACTGCAACCCATTCGGGCTTTCCGGGAATTCGCAGGTCTACCGTGCCGAAGTACTTGTCCCCGGTCGCGGGCTCGGGCATTATGCCAGCGCCTTTTGTGCGCCCGCTTCGTCGTCGTAGATGCCGAAGATTTTCACGAGACCGGTGATGTCGAAGATTTTCTTGATCTGGGGGTTGGTACACACCAGATTTACGCTTCCGCCGTGTTCGCGCACGCGTTTGAGGCCCCCGATCAGTACCCCGAGTCCGGTCGAATCGATGTATCGGACCTTCTCGAGATTGATCACGAGATTGTAATGGCCCTGATCGATCAGCTCGGTGATCGCGTCTTTGACTTTCGGCGAGGTATAGACGTCGATTTCGCCGCCGAGTTCCACGACGTACGCGTCATCGCTCGACTCACGAACGTTCACTTTGATATCCAAGATTTCTCCTACGACTGATCAAGGGAGGCGAGAGGGTCGGCTCCGCCGAGGTCGCCGGCCAAATCGCGAGCCCGGTTTGTGGTGCGCCGCCAGCCGGCGCGAAACATGTGGCGGAGGTCTTCGCCGGATTGTGGGGTCAGGAAGATCGCAAGCGCTCCGCCGACAAGCGCACCCGTCAGAAAGCCCGTCAGAAATTCGTTCGCGTCCGTCGAACGCTCGTGCGATTCTTCGTTCACCAGTTGGTCCTTAATGGTCTTTCCCGTCCTCGCGCGGTTTTTTGGTCATCGCGGAGGTAACGCCGGAAATCGTCGAGCCGATGAGGTTGGCGGTCTTGGTCGCGCCGGTGGCGACGTTTTCGAGTTGTTCGACGAGGCCGGCCAGACGCGCGAGCGTCGTGTCTGCCGTATCGGCGATGCCGCCGACGTGCGTGAGGGTGGTGACGATCGGAACCGAGAGCACTGAAATCTGCTGGTCGACCTCGTCGAGCGTGCGGTTGAGGCGGCTAAACACGTTGCCCGCACGCAAACAGAGGTAGAAAATACCAAGCCCGATCAGGAACGCACCAGCTCCGGCGCCCGCGTACAACGCGAGCGACCCCGAAAACGTCAAGACATGTCCTCCAAGAGCCCCGTCACCGGGGCTCGGTGTGTTGTTCCCACAAACGCCTCGTCAACACGCAGGAACCCAACGATTCCCGGAAGCATCGCAAGCAAACGGTCGACCTCCTGCTCGCTGCTTTGCCGGCCGAACGAATAACGGATCGTGCCGCGCTCGACCCAGGCGGGTACTCCGAGCGCCGCAACGACGTGGCTCAGCGTCACGGCGCCCGACGTGCACGCGCTTCCGGCCGAGACGGCGACCCCTTCCAGATCGAGGCGAGCGAGCAGTTCGGTGCCGGCCACGCCGCGCGCGGCGAGGCTTGAAATGTGCGGCAGCCGCGGAGCGCTCGCGGCGTTGATAGCGCCCTCCGGGATGCTCCCGAGCACCCCGCGCTCGAAACGATCGCGTAACGCGCCGACCCGCGCGGTTTCCGTTTCTCGGGCGGCGGCCGCCGCGTCGAGCGCCGCAGCCAGTGCCGCGATGCCGGCCACGTTTTGGGTGCCGGCGCGCAGGCCGTGTTCTTGACTGCCTCCCACGATCAGCGGCGCGAGCGCAGTGCCTTCGCGCGCGTACAGCGCGCCGACGCCCTTAGGGCCGCCGAACTTATGGGCGGACACCGTCATCAGGTCGACGCCGAGATTGCGAACGTTGAGGTCGAGGTATGGGGCGGCTTGGACCGCATCAACGTGAACGGCGACGCCGCGAGCGCGAGCCAGCCGCGCCAGTTCCGCAATCGGATGGATCGTGCCGATCTCGTTATTGCCGAGCATCAGGCTCGCGAGGATCGTGTCGGGCCGCAGGGCCCGCGCGAACGCACCGGAATCGAGACGCCCGCCGGAATCGACCTCCAGCAGTTCGATCTCGAAGTCATCCTCGCGCAAGCGTGCGAGCGCATTCAGGACGGCGTGGTGTTCGGTCCTTGCGCTGACGATATGGCGGCCGCGGCCGCGCATCGCACGTGCGGCGCCGGCAATGGCGAGATTGTCCGCCTCGGTTCCGCTGCTCGTGAAGACGATTTCTCGCCCGCGCGCGCCCAAGACCCGGCCGACCGTTTCTCGCGCAGCGTCGAGCACCGCGCGCGCGGCCCGGCCTTCGGCGTGAAGCGAACTCGGATTGAACGAGGTTCCGGCGTGCGCGTGCAACGCGGCCGCAGCCTCGGGACCGAGCGGCGTCGTCGCGGCATGATCGGCATAGATGCGCGGCGCCGTCACGTGGCTTCCTCGCCCCGCGAGCCCGGTTCGTAGTAGCGGCGATCGCGCAAGTTCTCCGGCAAAAATGTTTGCTCGGCTGCGTAATCGTCGTGTGAATAGATGTAGTCGCGTCCGTATCCGAGCTCGCGCATCAAGCCCGTCGGCGCGTTGCGCAGGTGGAGCGGCACCACGTCGTTTCGCGTCGTTTCGACGTCGCGCAAGGCTGCGCCGTACGCGCGTCCGACGCTGTTCGATTTCGGCGCGGTCGCCAGGTACAGCGTTGCGTGCGCGAGCGGATAGAAGGCTTCGGGCATGCCGACGAAGTGCGCGGCCTGCTGGGCCGCCATTGCGACCGCAAGGCCGCGCGAATCCGCGAGCCCGACGTCTTCGGACGCCAAGATGACGAGCCGCCGTGCGACGAACATGAGATCTTCGCCGGCATCGAGCATTCGTGCGAGCCAGTAAACGGCGGCGTTCGGGTCGCTTCCGCGGATGGATTTGATGAACGCGCTGATGACGTCGTAGTGGTTTTCGCCCTTCTTGTCGTAGGCGACCATCCGGCGCTGTAACGCGTCGGCGACGAGCGCGTCGTCTATGCGTTTGCTGCCGCTCGCGTCCGGCTGCGCTGCCGACGCCGCGAATTCGAGCGTGCTGAGCGCGACGCGAGCGTCGCCGTTGGCGAGCCCGACGAGCGCACCGAGTGCGTCGTCGTCGAGCGCGACGGCTTCTTTTCCAAGACCGCGCTCCTTGTCGTCGAGCGCTCGCCGCACGAGCGTAGCGACGTCCGTGTCCGCGAGCGCGTGTAACGTGAAAACGCGCGAGCGGGAGAGCAAGGCCGAGTTGACTTCGAACGACGGGTTCTCCGTCGTCGCGCCGATCAAGACGATCGTTCCGTCCTCGACGTACGGCAGCACCGCATCTTGCTGCGCCTTGTTGAAGCGGTGGATCTCATCCACGAACAAGACCGTCCGTTTGCCGAGCGAACGGCTGCCCTGCGCTTCGGCGACGACGGCGCGCAAGTCCGCGACGCCGGCACTGACGGCTGAGAGGGCGACGAAGTTCGCGCCGGTCGAGCGCGCGACGACTTCCGCGAGCGTGGTCTTTCCGGTGCCGGGGGGACCCCACAAGATCATGGACGGCAGCACGTCGCTTTCGATCGCGCGCCGCAAGGCGCGCCCCGGGCCGACGATATGCTCTTGCCCCACGAACTCCGAGAGAGACCTCGGGCGCATGCGCGCGGCGAGCGGCGCCGGCGCGTCGTGCTCGAACAGTCCGACGCGCTCGCCGGACCGTCGCACGCTCATTTTCTGTTCTTTTTGGGCGTAGCCCGCGGTCCGGGCGTTCCCGGCGGCGGCGTTTCGAGTGGCTGACGGATCAGCACGTTGCCGCTCATTTGGACTTCTTCGGTCAACGTGTTGTAGTCGATGTTGTCGGCGTCTGCAAGCTGCTCGCCGTTGCGGATGTGAACGTGACCTTCCATGTGCAGCACGTGCGTGTTGTCGTCGAGCGTCCCGCGTTCGGCGGTGACGTCGCGCGTCGTCTGCGTGAAGTGCACGTCGCCCGTGGCCGCGTACCGTTTCGTCGCGCCGTCCACATCGAGCTTGTCGCAGGTGAGCGTCGAGGGCTCTTGCGTGAATCGTGAGGTTTGGCCGGACGAACCCTTGAGCGGTCTCGTTTGATGGACGACGACGTGCCCGACGGCGGACAGGGTCTTGCGCTTCGAATTTCCGCTGCCCGCGTCGCCCGTGATGTCGGTGCCTTCTTTGGATGCGGTGAAACGGCTTAAAAAAGCATAGTCACCGTTGTTGATGTTCCAATTAACGCGTCCGTTGGTCCGGATTTCAAAGCCCGCGATGTTCTGACCGGTCACGCCTTGCGCGAGCACCGCGCCGCCGGCCGCTAGGCTGCAGACGGCGAGGGCGGCCGCGACGGTCTTCCAACGGAAAATTCGCATCTGAGCCCGGTTTCGCGCAAGGGCACGTTCACTCCGCGCTTGGCTCATTCGAACCCGAGGATCGACTCGCCGAGGGCTTCTTCCAGCGTCGCGAGGGCAATCGCGCCGGTGCGGATCACGCGCGTCTGGTGGTCGGTGAGGTCGAGAATGGTGGACTCTTGCCCGACCGGCGTCGGGCCCGCATCCACGAAGAGGTCGGCAGCCGGCAGATCGGCCTCCAGGAACGGACGGCCCGAGTACGCCGCGCTTCCGCTGACGTTTGCGCTGGTCGCCGCAAGCGGGCCGGTGTGATCGAGAATTGCCCAGCAGAGCGGATGGGCCGGGACGCGCAGGCTCACCGACGGCAAGCCGGCGGTGACGCGGAAATCCACGAAGCGCGGCTTGCGCACCACGAGCGTGAGCGGTCCGGGCAAGAACTTCTTGGCCAGAGACATCGCGCGCGGATTGTCGGGTACGTACTCGCCAAGTTCGGCGACCGTCGCGAAGTGGAGCGCGAGCGGTTTGTGCCGCGGCCTGTTCTTGAGCACGTAAATGCGGTCGAGCGCGGCTTGATTGGTCGGATCGCAACCGATGCCGTACACGGTGTCGGTCGGAAAAATGACGACGCCGCCGGCGAAAACGGCGGCGGCGGTTTGTTCGGCGATCCGCTCGGGAGCATCGCTGCGCGCGTCGATCGTCCGCATCGCGGCTAGCGGCAGGGCGCCGTCACGCCCGCACGCGCATGCCCGTCCCGATCGCAACGCACGACAGCGGATCGTCCGCGACGATGACCGGAATGCCCGTGATCTCGCCGAGCAAGGTGTCGAGGCCCCGAAGCAGCGCGCCGCCGCCCGTGAGGATGATGCCGCGATCGATGATGTCGGCAGCCAATTCGGGCGGCGTTTTTTCGAGGACCGCCTTGACGGCTTCGATGATCGATTGCAGCGGTTCGGCCAAGGCTTCGCGCACTTCTTCGCTCGTGATCTTGACCGTCTTCGGCAATCCGTTGATCAAGTCGCGGCCACGGATTTCCATGACCATCTCTTGATCGAGCCGGTACGCGGAACCGATCGTGATCTTGATCTCTTCTGCGGTGCGTTCGCCGATCATCAAATTGTACACGCGGCGGATGTGGCGGATGATCGCTTCATCCAATTTATTGCCGGCAACGCGCAACGATTGCGACACGACGATGCCGCCGAGCGAGATGACTGCGACGTCGGTCGTCCCGCCGCCGATGTCCACGACCATATTGCCGGACGGGCCGTCGATCGGTAGACCCGCGCCGATGGCGGCCGCCATCGGCTCTTCGATAATTTCGACGCTGCGCGCGCCGGCGAGCTTGGCTGC
>JACRTZ010000243.1 GCA_014304965.1 Vulcanimicrobiota bacterium
GAGGATGAATCTAGACAAAGCCGCTTGCGGCCGTCGCGCCCTTCTTTTGCAGTTCCCGCTGACGAAGCTCGACTCGCCGAATCTTTCCCGAACGCGTCTTGGGCAGTTCGGGCACGAACTCGATTTCGCGCGGATACTTGTAAGGTGCCGTTACGCGCTTGCAGTGATCCTGCAACTCACGGACTAAAGCCTCAGTCGGCTCGTGCCCGGGGCGGAGGACGACGAACGCTTTGACGACGTTGCCGCGGTCCGCATCGGGGCTGCCGACGACCGCCGATTCAAGGACGGCCGGATTCTCGAGTAGCGCGCTTTCGACCTCGAACGGACCGATGCGATAGGCGCCCGACGAGATGACGTCGTCGGCGCGGCCGACGAACCAGAAATAGCCGTCGTCATCGAGTTGCGCACGGTCGCCCGTCAGATACCAATCGCCTCGCCGCGTCGCGCGCGTCTCTTCCTCGTTCTTGTAGTAGCCGCGAAAAAGCGTCGGCGGATCGCCGCGCACTCCGATGTCGCCGACCTCGCCAATGGGCGCCGGATTGCCGTGCGCGTCGACAACGGCGACGTCGTGCCCGGGAGTCGGCTTGCCCATCGAGCCCGGTCGCACGTCCATCCCGGGCAGATTCGCGACTAACAGCGAGTTCTCGGTTTGGCCGTACCCGTCGAGGATCGTCAAGGCGAACGCATCCTTCCAGCGCGCGAGCACCTCGGGATTGAGCGGTTCTCCGGCCGAGACGCAGTGGCGCAGCTTTGGAAACTGCCAACGCTCGCCGAGATTTTCCAGCTTCGCTTCTAAGCGGTATTCCGTCGGCGCTTGACACAGCACCGTCACCTCGAGATCGCGGATCATGTCCATGCGCTGCGCCGGCTCGAACGCGCCTTCGTGCAACACGATTGCCGAACCGCACGACCACGGGCCGAGCAGCACGTTCCACAGCGACTTTGCCCAGCCGGTTCCGGCCGTGCACCACACGAGATCGTCGCGCTTTGCATCGAGCCACTTTTCGGCTTGCATGCCTTTCGCGAACGTATAGGCGTGCGCGTGAACGACGCCTTTGGGATCCTTCGTCGTTCCGCTGGTGTACACGATGTACGCGACGTCGTCGCGCGACGTCGGATTGCCGGCGAACTCTGCGTCGCGCGCGACGCTCTCGTCGAGCGCGATCCAGCCGTCGGCACTGCCGCCGACGAGCAGATAGCGCGACACGCCCGGCGCGTGCGGACGCATCGCATCGAGCTCGGCGCGATTGGAGTGGTGCGCGATCACCGTCGTCGCTTCGGCGTGGTTGGCGCGGAACGCCAAGTCTTTCGCGCGCAATTGCTCGGCGCTCGGAATCACGATCGCGCCCAAGCGATCGAGCGCGATCATCGCGAACAGCCATTCGGGAATCTTGGGAAGCACCACGAGCACGGGCTCGCCCTTCTCGATTCCGAGGTCGCGCAAGTTGGCGGCCCAGAGGCGCGTCATGCGCGCGATTTCGGGAAAATCGTAATCGCGCCGGCCGCCTTGGGCGTCCATGAAGATTAGGCCGAGTCGCGCTTCTTCGCCGAGCCGGTCGATGACGTCACGGCCGAAGTTGAAGCGTTCGGGAACGTTCCACTCGTAGGCGCTCGCTTGCATCCGCCGAGCCTTCGCGGGCCCGGCGCCACAGTCCGGCGAAGACGCAGGACCGTGGGAATCGTACGTTCGCTTCGAGCGGGTCTCGATAGCGACGCCTTAGGCCGGGGATCCCGGATTCGCATCGGCAAGAACGTTCGCGTTCAGGGCGTCCCGGCGATCCTGCTCGCGGTTGCTTGCGTCGTCGCCGCCGGCGGCGCGATGGCCGTACTCGAAAAAGCCGTGCCCTTGCTCCCCGACACCCTTCGTGAAGCGAACGAGTTATGGAAGACGGTGCGCGGCGATCGCAGCCGCCGCCTGACCGCCTGATCGGAAGCATGATCGAAAACGACGCGATGACGGCGCTGATCCGTCAGAAACTTCCCGATGCCGAGGTGCGCATCGTCGACACGACGGGCACCATGGATCATTTTAACGTCCTCGTGCGCTCGCAAGCCTTCGCCGGCGTTCCGCTCATGGACCGCCATCGCATGGTCGAAGGGGCCCTCGCAGAAGCGCGCGCCGACGGCCGCATCCACGCCATGTCCATTCGCACCGAGATTCCGGAGTAACCGATGTCCGATACCGACCTGCAACAAGAGATCCAAAACGAAATCGCCCAGAACAAGATCCTCGTCTACGGAAAAGGCACCAAAGACATGCCGCGCTGCGGCTTCACGGCGGAAACGATCGCATTTTTCAGCCGCTTCGGGTACCCGTTCGAAGTCGTGGACGTGCTCGAAAACATGCCAAAGCGCGAAGCGCTGTCGGCGCTGACCAACTGGCCCACCCTGCCGAAGATTTTTATCGGCGGTCAGTTCTACGGCGCCACCGACATCCTCGCGCCGATGCACGAAAACGGCGAGTTGAAAGACGTGCTGGCAAAGACGTTCGCCGGCACGCCGGCACCCGCACCCGTCATCGACTTGCGCGCCGTCTAGCAGTTCGCGCTTGCTGACCCTCTACGAGCGCGGCCGCGAGGCGGCGTGGCTCGCTTCGTTTCGCTTCGGGGTGGACGTTCGGCCCCGCTATTGCGAACTCGACGGTCTCGATCACGTCAGCAACACCATCTATCCGGCGTACCTCGAACTCAGCCGCTTGCAATACCTGATCGCGGCCGGCGATCCCGAACCCGGCCCCTTTGCCTTCGCCCATCTGACGGCCGAACTAACGCTGCGCTACATCGCGCCGTGCTTCTATGACGAGCCGTTGCGGGTGACGTCCAAACTGATTGCGCTCGGCCGTTCGAGCGCGACGATGGAACAGGCCATCGCCGGCCTGGACGGTTCGCTC
>JACRTZ010000068.1 GCA_014304965.1 Vulcanimicrobiota bacterium
ACGACGCGCGGCGCGAGGCGCGGGCGCGTTGCGAGCGCGCGGTCGACGAGCGTGCCCACCAGCGCGTGCGCGGCGCGAAAATCGGAAATCGTCCCTCGCCGCAGCGGGCGCACGACCTTGACGCGACCCGGCGCCCGGCCTTCCATCGCCTTCGCGGCGTGGCCGACCGCGAGCACGGTGTCGTTCTCCAGGTTGATCGCGACGACGGAGGGCTCGCTGACGATGATGCCGTTACCGCGTTCGTAGACGACCGTGTTGGCCGTTCCCAAGTCGATCCCGATGTCGGGACTCAGCGTTGCGCGGACGGCGGCGAAGAGCGGCGTCACGCGCGCGCCTCCGCGGGCATGACGTAGCCGAGTTCCCGCAGTGAACGAATGACCGCGCCGAGCGGCAAGCCCATCACCGTATAAAAGTCGCCGTCGATCCGCTCCACCAGCGTTGCGCCGAGACCTTGGATACCGTAGGCGCCGGCCTTGTCCAGCGGGTCGCCCGTGGCGACGTAGCGCGCGATCTCCGCCGGGTCGAGCGGGTTGAAGCGTACTCGCGTCGTCGCGTCGCGAGCGATGCGGCGGCCGCTCGAGGGGTCGGCGATGACGAACGCCGTGTGCACGAGGTGCTCGCGCCCTGAGAGGATGCTCAGCATGCGCGCCGCGTCGGCCGCATCGCGCGGCTTGCCGAAAACGATGCCGTCCACGTCAACGACGGTGTCGGCTCCCAGAATCGGCCGGAAGCGCTCGCGCGCGGCGACCGCGTCGGTTTTTGCCGATGCGTGCAGTCGCGCGAGTTCCAGAGGGCCATACCCGGGTCGGTCTCCTTCGTCGATGTCGCTGGGGATCACGGCGAGCCTGATTCCGAGCGAAGCGAGGAGCTCGCGGCGGCGCGGCGACCCGCTTGCAAGAACCAATTCGCGCAGTTCCCGCGCATCGAATGATTGCACGTTCAGTATAGGTGCGCGATGCGTGCTTTGTATAGCGTGAAACGCGAAATCATTGAAACGTGCGATCGCCCACGCGCAGATAACCGCCGGGATGGCGCAAGCGCGGGTCGTGATGCGTGTAGTGAATGAGGCCGCCGCGCGCGTCGTAGACGTATTCGCCGCGGACTTCGACCGCATCGCCGGCATGGACGGCAACCGGACCCGTGATGTCGACGTTGGTCTCGACGCGAACCGTGAGACCGTGCCCCCCGGCGCCCCTCAGGTGGAGCAAGAAGCCCTCGTGCAGCCCGCTCGGCCCCCGCCGCAAGCCCAAATCGCGCGCCACGTCGCCCCGGGCGGTCACCTCGAGCCGCGACCGTTGGGCGCGCCACGCGTCATACACCGCGGCGTTGGGGTCCGCAGCCGCAGGCGCGCAGGCCGCCAAGGCGACGGTCAGTGCGAAGCCGACGAAGCGCCTAGACATCCGATGCGAGGACGTCGTCGACCGTTTGACGCCGGACCGCGAGCGCCGCTAGGCCGCCGCCCGCGAAGACGACGGCCGGCTTCGCGAAGCGGTTGTAGTTGCTCGCCATGCTGAACGTGTAAGCGCCCGTCGTGCGCACGCCGAGCAGGTCGCCCGCCCGCAGATCCTCGGGCAGCGGCGCGACCATGAGTTCGTCATTTTCACACGACCGTCCGCAGACGGTCGTCTCGACCATCGCGGCCGCGAAGTCGCGCCCGGTGGCGACGGGATGGTGGTACGAACCGTACAGCGCCGGGCGCGGATTGTCGGCGAGGCCGCCGTCCACGATTGCGAAGCGCCGCGCGCCTTGCCGCTTGACGCTGACGACGCGGTACAAGCTCGTTCCGGCCCCGGCGATCAACGCTCGGCCGGGTTCGATGCCGATCTTCGGCGCGGGAATCTCGAGACGCAAGGCCTCATGGGCGACCGTCCGGACGAGCCCGGCGATCAGCTCGTCGAGTGCGACGCGCTCGCCGCCGGGATACGGATCCACGCCGAAACCGCCGCCGCAAATCAGCGAGGCGAGCGGCGCCCCGAGCTCCAATGCGCGTGCGTAGATTCCGAGTGCGACGACCGCGGCAGCTTCGTACGGCGCCGCTTCGAAGATATTCGAGCCGATGTGCGCGTGGATGCCGTTGAGCACCAGGCCCGCTTGTGCGAGCGAAAATACGACCGCAGCCTCCACCTCGCCGAGCGGGAAACCGAATTTCGATTCTTCGCCCCCGGTGCGGACGTACGCGTGCGTGTGCGCCTCGATTCCGGGGTTGATGCGCAAGATGATGGAAACCGGCTTCGCGGGGTTTGCGCGCGCGGCGAGGCGCTCGAGTTCTTCGCGGTTATCGACGACGATGCGGGCCGCGCGACCGTCCACGACCGCGCTCAACTCTTCGCCGGTCTTTCCGCAGCCGTGAAAAACGATGCGGGGGGCCGGAATTCCGGCGCGTTCCGCCGTCACGAGTTCGCCGAGCGAACAGACGTCGAGCGACAAGCGCGTGTTCGCCAAACGCTTTGCGAACGCAACGTTCAAGAAGGCCTTGCCGGCATACGCGACCTCGAGTCCGTACCGTTCGGCGAGCGTTTCGAACTGGGCGACCGCGGCATCGACGGCGTCCGTATCGATCACGAGCAGCGGCGTGCCGAATTTCTCGGCGAGCGCGACGGCGCGCACCCCGCCGAGCGTTGCGGCCGAATTGGCGGAGATCACGCGCTCGCCGTCCGGTACAGTTCGTGCTCGGCGATGTAGCGCGCTACCGCATCGGGAACGAGATAACGCACGTTGCCGCCGCGGGCGGCTTGCGCCCGCACGAACGTCGAGGATTCGTTGAGCGCCGGCAGATCGAGAACGACGATTTTGTTGCGATCTTGCGGCGGCAATCCCGCGATAAACCCCTGCAGGCTCGCCGGCTCGCGGCCGGCGCGCGGCGCGATGGCAAACGCGTCGAGCGCCGCGAGCACGTCGCCGAAGCGCTGCCACGGCGATTCGAGCAGCGAATCGTTGCCTGCGATGAAGGTCAGCGCGGCGTCGCCGTAGCGCTCCCGCAACCGCGGCAGCACGTCGGCGGTGTACCCCGTCGACTCAGGCGCGAGATCGGCGTCATCGAGCGCAAAGTGCGGATTGGGCGCGAGCGCCGCGCGCAACATCGCGAGCCGGTCGGCGGCGCTCGCGACGGAGCGCGAACGATAGTGCGCGGAACCGTTGGTCGGCAAGAACACGATGCGGTCGAGCGCGAGCGCGACGCGCGCGGATTCGGCGACGAAGAGATGCGCGTTGTGCACGGGATCGAACGTTCCGCCGAACAATCCGAGACGCGGCGCGCTCACGAGAAGTCGAACTCGTGCCCTGCGATGCGCACGGTATCGCCGTCTTTCGCCCCGAGTTCGCGCAGGCGTTTGTCTACGCCCATCTTTGCAAGCACCGCTTCGAAGTGCGCCAAGCCTTCGTCGCTTTCGAAATCCGTCATAGCCGCCAGACGTTCGACGCGGTCGCCGCGTACTGCGAATGCGCCGTCGTTCTCGACGTCGATCTCAAACGGTTCTTGCGGGGTGAGGACGAATCGCGGCACGTCGGGTTTCGCAACCTCGGGCACCGGCGCTTCGCGGATCGCGCGAAACGCCGCATAGAGCAAATCGCGCACGCCTTCGCCGCTGGCGGCCGAGATGCCGCGCAACTCGGATTCTTTGAGCCGCAGCGCTTCGAAGTTTTCGCGCGCTTCGGGCACGTCGAGTTTCGTGATCACGGCGATGGCCGGGCGCGTCGCGAGCAGCGGATTCCACTTGCGCATCTCCTCGGCGATGACGACACGGTCGCGTTCGATGTCCTCGAGCGGCCGCGCGCCGTCCATCAAGTGCAGCAGCACGCGCGTGCGCTCGACGTGTTTGAGAAAGCGATCGCCGAGGCCGGTGCCCTCGTGCGCGCCCTCGATCAGACCGGGAACGTCAACCATCACGAACGATTCTTCGGGCCCTAAGCGCACGACGCCGAGCTGCGGCTCGAGCGTCGTGAACGGATAGTCGGCGATCTTGGGGCGCGCGGCCGACACCGCCGCCAGCAGCGTGGACTTGCCGGCGTTCGGCAGGCCGACCAAACCGCAATCGGCGAGCAGTTTCAACTCGAGGCGCAGCTTGCAGGCCTCCGACGGTTCGCCGCGCTCGGCAAACCGGGGTGCTTGCCGCGTGCTCGTCGCGAAGTGCTGGTTGCCGAGGCCGCCGCGGCCGCCGCGCGCGACGACGACCCGCTCGTTCGGATCCTTCATGTCGGCGAGCAAGAGTTCGCGGCCGTCGTCCTCGACGCGGTAGACGAGCGTGCCGACCGGAACCGGAACGACCAGATCCTCGGCGCTGCGGCCGGACTTGTTCGAGGTCGAGCCCGAGCGGCCGGTCTCGGCATTGAAGTGTTTCTTGAAGCGGAACTCGATCAGCGTCGAGAGTTCGGGATTGGCCTCGAGCACGACGCTGCCGCCGCGCCCCCCGTCGCCCCCGGCCGGGCCGCCCTTCGGGACGTATTTCTCCCGCCTCCAGGCGACGATGCCGTCGCCGCCGCGGCCGCCCTCGACGGCGATGTTGGCTTCATCTATGAATTGCACGGTCGCGTCCAAAACAAAAAGAGCCCCGATGGGGCTCTTGCAATCGGCCCATCGGCCGAGCGGTCAGGCTTCGGCCAAGACGTGAACGTGTTTCCGGTTACGCTTTTCGGCGAACTGCACGCGGCCGCTCACGAGCGCGAAGAGCGTGTTGTCCTTGCCCATCCCGACCCCGCTGCCCGGGTAGAACTTCGTACCGCGCTGGCGCACGAGGATATTACCGGCCAGGACGACCTCGCCTCCGAAGCGCTTGACGCCGAGGCGCTGGGCGTTCGAGTCGCGACCGTTGCGGGTGGAGCCGGCGCCCTTTTTGGACGCAAAAAGTTGAAGGTCGAACGTGAACATGACGGGCCTCAGTATATACGAGGGTCCAGGCTCGGCGCAACCACGGCGCTCGCAAGCGGGGGAGGCCGCGGTGGAGCGGGCAAGCGGCCGTCCCTGCGGCAGGCCTCGCACGCGCGTCCATGCACGCGGCTGGCCGCCATCCCTGGCGGCAGGCTTCTCCGGAGAGCGCGCGATAGACCACCCGCGACTTTGGGACGTTTTAAGGATAGAAAGCGGGTCGCGATCACCGGCCTCGGCGCCGTGACGCCGATCGGCAATACCCGCGACGAACTCTGGCGCGCTCTGCTTGCCGGCGAGAGCGGCGTCGCCAAAGTAACGGCCTTCGACGTCGAGGCGGCCGGCCTGCGCTCGCAGATCGCCGCCGAGGTCAAGAATTTCGAGCCCGACGCGCTCTTGGGACGGCGCGAGGCGCGCCGGATGGACCGCTACGCGCAGTTCGCAAACGTCGCCGCGCGCGAAGCGCTGGCCGACGCCGCGTTTCCCACGGACCAGACGCTGCGCGACCGGACCGGCGTCATCGTCGCGACCGGCATCGGCGGCATCATCACGATGCAAGACACCGTGAGCAAAGCGCGCGAAATGAAGACCGCCTCGCGCATCAGTCCGTTCTTCGTTCCGATGCTGATGGGCAACGCCGCGCCCGCGCAAATCTCGATGAGAGAAAAATTTCGCGGACCGATGTTCGCCGTCTCGAGCGCGTGCGCGAGTTCGAACGACGCGATCGGCATCGCTTACGACGCGATCGCGCGCGGCGACGCGCTCGCGATGGTGACCGGCGGCTGCGAAGCGACGATCACCGACGTTGCGATGGGCGGATTCGATTCGATGAAAGCGCTTTCGACGCGCAACGACGAGCCCACAAAAGCCAGCCGCCCCTTCGACCGCGAACGCGACGGCTTCGTGCTGGCCGAGGGCGGCGCGATCTTGATTCTCGAGGAGATGGAAGGCGCGAAAGCGCGCGGCGCGCGCATCTATGCCGAGCTGCTCGGCTACGGACAGTCGGCCGACGCGTACGATTTGGTCGCCGTGGACCCGACCGGCAGCGGCGTCGAACTCGCGTTGCAGCGCGCCTTCGATTCGTCGGGCATTACGGCCAAAGACGTGGACTACGTCAACGCGCACGGAACGTCAACGCCGATCGGCGATCCCGCCGAATCGCAAGCGCTCGGACGCGTGCTCGGTGTCGACGGCCACGCGTTCGCCGTCAGTTCCACCAAGAGCATGCACGGCCACACGCTCGGTGCGGCCGGCGCCATCGAGGGTGTCGCGACGGCGCTCGCGGTCTATCACGGCATTCTGCCGCCGACGATCAATTACGAATTTCCCGATCCCGAGTGCACGCTGGACTACGTGCCCAACGTTGCGCGCCGCGCCGACGTGGGGGTCGCGCTGTCGAATTCGTTCGGTTTCGGCGGCCACAACGCGGTCGTCGTCTTCGGAAAATATCGGGATTAGTGCCGGGTGAAGCAAAGCGCCGGCGGCTGCGCGCGCTGCTTGCGCGCGCGGGCGTGCCGAGTGCCGACCTGCCGCTCGTCGAAGCGGCCCTCATACACCAAAGTGCGGTGCACGAAGGACGCGCCGCCGCCTCGAACGAGCGGCTCGAATTTTTCGGCGACGCAATCCTGGGAATGATCGTCGCGAAATATCTGTACGAACGCTATCCAGACGCCGACGAGGGCGAGCTGACCTTGCGCAAAGCGGCGCTCGTGAAAGACGCGGCGCTCGCGGCAACGGCCGAGCGGCTCGAACTTGGGCCATTGATGACGCTCGGCGGCGGACTCGCGAGCGCGCCCGCCGCGCAGCGCCGGACGCTGCTGGCCGATGCCGTCGAAGCCGTGATCGCGGCACTGTTCGTCGAAGCGGGCTTTGAGAAAACCGCCGCGTTCGTCGAGCGCGAACACGTCGCCGTCATCGAGCGCGACCAAGTGTCGCTCGACGACCCGAAGACGGTCTTACAGGAGTGGACGCAGCGCCGTCACGGCACGACGCCCGAGTACCGAGAACGCGCCGAAGGCTCCCCGAAGGACCGCACGTTTCATGCCAGCGTCGCGATCGCGGGCGAAACGCTCGCGGCCGGCAGCGGCCGCAGTAAAAAAGAAGCGCAGCGCGCGGCAGCCGAGCGCGCGCTCGAAACGCTACGCGAGCGCTACGGCGATCTGCCGCCGCGCCGCCTGTCGGCGCGCGCGCCGCGCGATCGGAAGCGGGGCGCCGCGTGAAGCTCAAATCGTTGCGGCTGTTCGGCTTCAAGACGTTCGCCGAGCAGACGACGCTTGAATTCGAACCGGGCATCACGGGAATCGTCGGGCCCAACGGTTCGGGTAAGTCGAATCTCGTGGACGCGATTCGTTGGGTGCTCGGCGAGCAGAGCGCGAAAAGTTTGCGCGCGGGCAAGACCGAGGACATCATCTTCGCCGGCAACGAGAAACGCAAGCCGCTCGGCATGGCCGAGGTCGCGCTCACGTTCGACAACGCCGACGGCGCGCTCAAAGTGGACGCAACCGAGGTGCAGATCACGCGGCGCGCCTACCGCGCGGGCGAGAGCGAGTTCTTCATCAACCGGCAGCACGTGCGTCTGCGCGACATCATCGATCTCTTCATGGGCACCGGCCTCGGGCCGGGCTCGTACTCGATCGTTTCGCAAGGACAAATAGACGCGATCCTCAGTTCGAAACCGACCGAACGGCGCAGTCTCTTCGAAGAGACGGCAGGCATCAGCCGCTTTCTCGCGCGCAAAGCCGAGTCGCTGCGCCGCTTGGAACAGACCGAAGCCAACGGCATTCGGATCAACGATTTGCTGAGCGAGATTCAGGCGCGCATTCCCGAACTCGAAACGCAAGCGCGGCGCGCGCGCCGCTACCGCCGCGCCTCGACGCGCCTGCGCGATTTGGAGATCTTGTCGTATTTGCGCGCGAGCGCGTCGCGCCGCGCGGAGCGCGCGCGGCTGCACGGCGAACTCGAGCGGCTCGAAGCCGAGCGTACGGCGGCCGCCGCCAAAGCTGCCGCGCTCGACGCAGAGCTCTCCGGGCTGCGCCTGCGGCTGCTCGACGTGGAGCGGCGTATAGATACCCACCGCGAGACGGCGACCGGCGTGCGGGCGCAACTCGCCGAGTGCGAGTCGCGGCGTGCGGCGCTGAGCGCCCGGCGCGATGCGCTCGAAGCGCAATCCACGCAAACCGTGGACGATCGCGAGCGCGCCGAAGCCGAGCAGAGCGCCTTGCGCGAAACCGTCACCGCACTTGAAGCGGAATTGACGCCTCACGCACGCGC
The DNA here is from genome assembly GCA_014304965.1 of Vulcanimicrobiota bacterium. Taxonomy (GTDB): domain Bacteria; phylum Vulcanimicrobiota; class Vulcanimicrobiia; order Vulcanimicrobiales; family Vulcanimicrobiaceae; genus Cryoxeromicrobium; species Cryoxeromicrobium davisii. The sequence continues at coordinate 8,132 of JACRTZ010000068.1, forward strand.
GCTCGAAGCGCACCGCGAGCGCGAGCGGCACGCGCAAGAAGCGCTCGGTGCGGCCCGCGCCGCCCTCGACCGAATTTTTGCCGCGCTACGGGCAGTCGAAGCCGCGGCTGCCGCGGAAGCGGCGAGCGAAGCGGAGCGCCGCGCCCAATTAGAAGCCGCGCAACGCGAGTACGATCGGCTCGAGCGCGAAGCGTTTACGTTGCGCGAAGAGACCGCGCGGCGCAGCGAAACGTCGGCGACGCTCGCCCAGACCGTAGCGCGCGCGCGCGAAGAGGTTCACGAAGCCGCAAGCCGTTTGCAGACCGCCGCAGCTGCGGCGGTCGCTGCGGACGCGCGCGTCGCGGCCGCCGGTTCGGCGCTGGCCGACGCCCAGTCCGCCTATCGTACGGCGACGAGCGAGGTTGCAAGCGCGGAGGCACGCTTGCATACGATCGAAGAACTCGAGGCGAATCTGGAAGGCCGCGTGGCCGGAACGCGCGCGGTGATGGAAGCAAAAGAGCGCGGCGAACTGGGTGGCATCCACGGCGTCGTTTCAAACCTCGTATCGGTGGACGAACGCTACGCGCGCGCTCTCGACGCGGCCTTCGGAGCGGCGCTCTCGAACATCGTCACCGAAACGTCGGACGATGCCGAACGCGCCATCGATTATCTGCGCGAACGCGAACTCGGCCGCGCGACTTTTTTGCCGCTCGACGCCCTTGGCGGCCGCACGGGTCGCGAGCTCGAGGCCGCGCGCCGCATCCCCGGAGCGCTCGGCTACGCGCACGATCTCGTCGAAGCGCCGGCTCGGTATGCCGGCATCGTCGCATTCTTGGTGGGCCGCGTGCTCGTGACCGAGACGCTCGAGATCGCGATGCGCCTCGCGCGGGCCGAAAATATTCAAGATGCGATCGTCACGCTCGACGGCGAGCACGTTGCCGGCGGGGGCGCGCTGACCGGCGGCCGGTATCGCAAAGAGCGCTCGATCCTTTCGCGCCGGGCCCAAGCCCGCACGCTCTCCGAGGCACTGCCCGGTCTGCGGCGCGTCCTTTCCGAGGCTGAAGAAAACGCTGCCGCCGCCGAAAGCGAGAGCATGGCGGCGACCGCCGCGCGCGATACCGCGCGTGGAGCGGAAGGCGATCTCGCCGCGATCGCGCGCGACGTGCGCGCGCGGCTCGAAGCTGCCGAGGCCGAACGGGCCCGCATCGAAGCGGAGATCGCCGCGTCGCTGGAACGCGCGCACCGGCTCGAAACGGAGACCGACGCCGCGCGCGAACGGCTCGCGATGTTGGAGCGTCCGCCGAGCGATCCGGGCGACGCGATCGCCGAGCGCGAACGCTTGGAAGCGGCACTCGCGGCCGCGCGGGAGACGATCGCGCGCGCGCAAGATGCCGAGCGCACGGTCTCGGCCGAGATCGCGCAAGCGCGCGAGACCGTCGCGACGTTGAGCGCGCGCCGCGATGGTTCGCTCGCCCGCATCACGCTGCTCGACGCCGATCGCGACCGGGCTGCCGGCGCGCGGGCGGCGATCGCGCGCGAGATTGAAACGATGACGGCGGATCTGGCCGGTATCGCCGCGGCGCACGACGCCGCAACCGCGCGGGTCAACGAGGTCGACGACGCATACGAAACCGCCCGCATCGAACGCGAACATGCGGGCACGCGCGCCGCCGAACTCGATGCCGAAGTCCGCGCGACGAGGACCGCGGAACGCGAAGCGGCTTCGGCAAGCGAAGGCAGCCGGCTGCGGCTGGCCGAGATCGATGCAGAACTCGGCATGCTCTCGGCGCAGTTCGCGCAGAACCCCGCGACCGCCGAAGAATGCGCGGATGTCGAAGCGCGCTATCCGGACGAGGACGAAAGCGTGACGGCGGATCTGCCGCGCTTGCGCGAAGAGCTGGCGCGTTTGCAAAACGTGAACCTCAATGCCGAAGCCGAGATCGCCGAGCTGACGGAACGCGAAGGCTTCCTCAAAGCGCAGATCGACGATTTGGCGCGAGCGCGCGAAACGCTGCTCGCGTCCATTCGCGAGATCGAGAACTCCTCGCAGGCGGCCTTCAACGAAACCTTCGATGCCGTCCGCCTCGCTTTCGAAGACGTGTACTCGCGTTTGTTCCCGGGCGGCCAGGCCAAGATGTGGCAGACGGATCCCACCAATCTTTCCGAGACGGGCATCGAAATTTCGGCGCAACCGCCCGGCAAGAAGATGATGCCGCTCGCCACACTTTCGGGCGGCGAACGTGCGATGACGGCGTCGGCGTTGATCTTTGCGCTCGTCACCGTCAAACCGTCGCCGTTCTATCTCTTGGACGAAGTCGACGCGGCGATGGACGACGCGAACGTCGAGCGCTTCTCGGACATGGTGCGCGAGGTCGCGTCGGGCGCCCAGCTGCTCCTCGTAACCCACAACAAGAAGACGATGGAACTGGCCGCGCGCATGTACGGGGTCACGATGGCGGAGCCCGGCATATCGAGTGTGGTCGCCGCCGATCTCACTCCCATCCGGGAGCGTGAACCCGCCCTCGCCTGAGGCGCCGCGCTCGGCGGCCCTCTTCTCGCTGCACGATCGCAATGGTGCGGTCGAATTGGCGCGTGCGCTGCTCGCGCGCGGCGACGAGATTTGGGCGACCAGCGGCACGTGTGCGTTTCTGCGCGAGCGCGGCATCGCGGCGCGCGAGGTCGCGGAGGTCACGGGGTTTCCGTCGCTCTTCGACGGTCGCGTCAAGACGCTGCATCCGCGCGTATTCGGCGGCTTGCTCGCGGACCGAAGCAATCCGGTACACGAGGCGGAGCGGCTCGAGTACGGGATTCCGCGCATCGACACGCTCGCCGTCAACCTGTACCCGTTCGAAGCGACGGTGGCGCGCGAGGGTGCGACCTTGGAAGAGGCGCTCGAACAGATCGATATCGGCGGCGTCGCGCTGATTCGCGCCGGCGCGAAAAACTTCGCTCACGTGATCGTGCTCGTAGACCCAGCGCAGTACGCGCAGGCCCTTGGCGCGCGCGACGATCTCGGCTTGCGCCGAGCGTTTGCAACGCGCGCGTTCGAACGCACGGCGGAATACGATTCGGCGATCGCCCGCTACATGGAAGCCGGCCTGCTCGCGAACGAACTTCCGGGCTCGCTCGCGCTCACGTTGCCGATCGCCTCGGCCTTGCGGTACGGAGAGAATCCCCAATCGCGCGCGGCCTTTTATCTTTCACGCACCGAGCGGCTGCCCGAACAACTCGGCGGCAAAGCCTTGTCGTACAACAACCTGCTGGACCTTGATGCGGCGCTGCGTTTGCTCGTGCGCGCCTTTCCCGGCGGCGACGGCGCGGTGCGCGCGGCGATCGTCAAGCACACGATCCCATGCGGCGTTGCGGAGCGGCCGACCGGCGCCCAAGCCGCGAGCGCCGCGCTCGACGCGGACCGCATCTCCGCCTACGGCGGCATCGTCGCGCTCGACGGACCTTGCGATGCGAACGCCGCGCGTGCGCTCGCGGGCACGTTCCTCGAGATCGTCGCGGCGCCGTCGTTCGACGACGACGCGCTCGCCCTGCTGCGCGCCAAGAAAGCCCTGCGCATCATCCGGTTCGAGGAATCGCTTCCGGCGCGGCTCGCGCGCGAAACGCGCGTGCGCAGCGCGCTTGCCGGCGTGTTGGCGGAAGACGACGATCCGGCCGCCGCGTCCGAAACGCTGCGCGTGGTATCGAAACGCCAGCCGAGCGACGGCGAGTGGGCCGATCTTCGGTTCGCGTGGGACGTCGTGCGGCACGTCAAGAGCAACGGCGTCGTCGTCGCGCGCGACCGCGTGACTCGGGGCATGTGCGCGGGCCAAACCAATCGCGTCAGCGCGGTCGCGATCGCGGCCGGCCGAGCGGGTGAGTTCGCGCGCGGCGCGGCGTGTGCGAGCGACGGGTTCTTTCCTTTTGCCGACGGGCTCGAGGCGGCTGCCGACGCCGGCTGCACCGCCATAATCGCGCCGCAGGGCTCGATTCGCGACGCCGAGGTGATGGCGGCGGCCGACGAACGCAACGTCGCGCTCGTGTTTTCGACGCACCGGTATTTCTTGCACTGAATGAGGTAGCGGCGCGGCGCTCCGCGCTCACCGGCGCGTTGCTCGCGGTCGGTGCGGGCATCGGCTGGGGCACCCTCGCGCCGGTTGCTAAATTGCTGTTTACCGCGCAGGGCGGCACGTTGTTCAACGCCTTCACGCTGTCGGTCGCGCGCGCGGTCTGGGCGATTCCCCCGTTCGTCCTCCTCGCGATCTTCACACGGCCGCGCGGGCGAACGATCGAGCGCGCCGACTGGCCGCTGTTCGCCGCCGGCGCCGTGCTCGTGGGGCTCGGTTTAAATTTCTTGTATCAGCTGGCGACGCAGCATACGAGCGCCGCCCACACCGTGTTGCTGCAGGGGCTCGCGCCGCTGGCGGTTGCGGCTTTTGAGGCGCTCTTCCTCGGCCGGCGGCTCGATCGCGTGCGCAGCATCGCGCTCGCGCTCGGCGTCTGCGGCGTCGCTGCGATCGCGGCCGGCCACAATCAAGGCGGCGCGCACGTCGCGGGCGACGCGATCATGCTCGCGTGGCTCGCGGTGTTCGCGTCGTACTCGTACGTCATGCGCCGCTTGACTGGCCGCTATCCGACCGCGTTCGTGACGGCGGTCGTGTGGGGAGCCGGTTTTGCGCTCGTTGCGATTCTCGGCGCGCCGCTCGTCCCCGTCGCGGTCGCGCACTCGTTCGCGACGCCGGACGTTACGATCGCAATCTTGGTCGCCCTCGTCGTCGTCTCGGCGCTGCTCGCGCCGGCCGCGCACGCCGCGGCCGTTCGTCGCACGAACGTGACGCTTGCGACGGTCGGGAGCCAGTATGCAGCGATCGCGACGGGAACCGTGCTCGCGCTGACGGTCGTGCACGAGTCGCTCGGACCGTTTGCAATCGCCGGCGGCCTGTTGCTCGTCGTCGCGCTCGCCGTGAGCCTCGTTCCCTCGCGCGCCGAAGAGCGCTAGCGAAGCCACTTTCCCCGGTGTATTGGCCGGAACTCCGGCGCGACGTGCGAACGACGGCGTATGCCGCGTTATTTGCACACGTCGATCTTCGTCAACGACATGGCGCAGTCGATCGAGTTCTATACCAAGCATCTCGGATTGAAATTGCTCGACGGTCCGCTGCACTATCCGGGGAATGCCGACATGGCGTTCGTCGGCGCAGACTGGAACGCGTACATCGAGCTGGTGTACGACCTCGAAGACCATCCGCCGTACGAGCTCGGGAACCGCTACGAACACCTCGCGCTCGAAGTGGACGGCGATCTGGCCGGCGTGATCGAGCGCCTCCGGGCGGCCGGCGTCAAGATCGTCAAGGAACCGAAGAAAGCGCCGAGTGGAACGCGGGCGATCGCGTTCGTCGAGGATCCCAACGGCATTCCGGTCGAATTGCTCGAACCGCGCTCGCCGAGATCCGGGGCGTGAAGCGCGTCGTTGCGGGGCTGTTGGCCGCGATCTTCGCGGCGTCGGTCGGCGGAGTTGCCATCGCCCAGACGAACTCGGCGGCGGACGCGGAGCTCGCAACGAACATCGGATCGCGCGTCAAAGATGTGACCGGGGTAGGGATCGTCGCCGGCACGATCGTCTTCGGCTCTTCAAACACGATCGTTGCCGGAAGCACGGGCGGTTCGGCATCGCTCGACGCCGACACGGTGTTCGAAATCGGCTCCATCACGAAAACTTTTACGGCGACCGTGCTCGCCGATATGGTGCGTCGCGGCGAAGTCGCGCTCGACGACCCGATTGAAAAATATTTGCCGGCCGGCAGCACCGGCCCGACGTTCAACGGGGCGCACGTCACGCTGCTCGATCTCGCTACGCAATCGTCGGGCCTTCCGAGGATGCCGACGAATTTTGCGCCCGCCAATCGCGACAATCCGTACGTGGATTACGCGCAGCCGCAGCTGTACGGATTCCTCGGCAGTTACCAGTTGACGCGCGCGCCGGGTTCTAAGTACGAATATTCGAACGTCGGGTTCGGCTTGCTGGGGCAATTGCTGGCGAACCGTGTGAAGACCACCTACGAAGCGCTGGTGCAAGCGCGCTTGCTCGCCATCTTGGCAATGACGTCCACCGGCATTACGCTGTCGCCCGCCATGCGCGAACATCTGGCGCCCGGGCGCGATGTGGACGGCAACCCTGCCGGCAATTGGGATCTCGGCGCACTGGCGGGCGCGGGCGCGATTCGCTCCTCGATGCGCGACATGCTCAAGTATCTTGCGGCGAACATGAACGGTTCCGGACCGATCGGCGAAGACGCAAAAATGGCGCAGACGCCGCGCC
>JACRTZ010000133.1:0-4701 GCA_014304965.1 Vulcanimicrobiota bacterium
GTATGCCACCGCTCCCGCAGCCCGCGCGGTGGATGCGTTCGTGAGCTACCATCTCGGCAAGCGTCCGAAATCGAGCAAGCTCATTGACGAGTTGGCATGGCAATCGTAGCGCTCGACGTCGGCGAGCGGCGGATCGGGGTTGCGATCAGCGATCCCGGTGAATCGTTCGCCCTGCCGCTCGAGACGATCGAGCGCACGACGCTGCACGACGACCTCGAGCGGATCGTCACGCTTGCGCGCGAGCACTCGGCCGCCGTCATCGTCGTCGGGGATCCGATCGCGCTTTCAGGCGAGCGCGCGATCGCGGCCGTGGCCATGGATCGCTTCGCCGAAAAATTGCGCGGCGCGTTCGAGGGGACGGTCGAGCGGGTGGACGAGCGGCTGACGACGGCGCTCGTTGAGAAGCAATTGATCGCGGCCGGGGCAAAGCGGCGCGAACGCCGTCGCGTCGTGGATCAACTCGCGGCAGCCTCGATTCTCGAAACGTATTTGGCGCGGCGCGCTCGGCGGCCGGGTAGCTGAACGCGTGTGGTGGATATTGCGCGCGCTCGTGCTCGTCTTCGCCGTCGCCATCGCAGCGGCCGCGTACGTGTATTATCTGGCGGCATTCGATCGCTCGCGCCCCGCGACCGAAACGAACGTCGTCGTCGCGCGCGGCTCGACAACGCATGAAGTGGCCCGGCAGCTCAAGGCCTCAGGGGTCATCGGTCACGTGCGGTTATTCGAACTGCTCGCGCGCGCGAAACGCGTCGAAACCTCCGTGAAGGCCGGCGAGTATCGCTTCGGCCCGAAACTCACGCCGCTCGAGGTCCTCGACCGCGTCGTGACCGGCGGCTCGCAAGTAGCGGTGTGGGTGACGATTCCCGAGGGCTTCACGGCGCGTGAAATCGCCGGCGTGCTTGCCGATCGCAACCTCGGCGACGGCGCTGCCCTGACCGAGTACTTCCTGCGCGAGACCATCGTGCTGCCGGATCGTTCGCGCAGCCGGAATCTCGAAGGCCTTCTCTTCCCGAACACCTACTTGATGCCGCTGCAGTCCACGCCGGCGGCACTCGCGAGAATCATGACGGATCAGTTCTCCACGGAACTCCCGCGCGATGCGGTCGAGCGCGCGAAGCGCCTGAAGCTTTCGATTCCGCAGATCGTGACGTTGGCGTCGCTCATCGAGCGCGAGGCCAAGGCCGACGACGAACGCCGTCTGATGGCGGGCGTGTACTACAACCGCTTGCGGCTGAACATGCCCCTCGAAGTAGACGCGACGATCGAGTATACGTTCGCTCACCACAAGGACGTCATCACGCGGGCCGACCTCGCGCGCGACACGCCTTATAATACCTACCTTCGCCAGGGGCTGCCGCCGACGCCGATCGCCAACCCCGGTGGACCCTCGCTGCGGGCCGCGTTCGACCCGCAGCCCTCGGACTTCTTGTTCTACGTGTATATGGGGAATGGACATCACGCGTTCTCGCGAACGCTGTCCGAGCACAACGCGAACGTCGCCAAGTATTTGCATTAGGAGGCTCGCAATGGATTCCACGAGCGGCGAAGTCGGCGAACGCAAGGCAGTCGAATTGCACGAGTTTATCGTCCTCGAAATGGAGGACGGCCAAAAACATGAATTCGAAGTCGTCGGCGTCGTTGAGGACGAAGACGATGGCGAGAGCTATGCCATCGCCTACGAGGAAGCGCTCGACGACTTCATCGTGACCGATGCCACGGGGAAGCTCATGGAAGATGGCGAGTTAGCGCAAGAGATTCTCAAAGACTTTCTCATCTTTGCCGAGGAGTCGGCTGCCGAAAGTGGTTAACGGCGCGTGAAGCGTCGCGTATTGTTTTTGTCGGCAAGTGTCGGCGTCGGCCACACCGCTGCGGCGCAGGCCGTTCTGTGCGCGCTTGCCGACGCGGACCCCGCGATCGAGAGCCGGAAGGTTGACTCGTACAAATACGCGGCGAGCATTTTTTCAAAAGTTGTCGCTGACGGCTACATCGGAATGGTCAAAACCGTTCCGCAACTGTACCGCTACATTTACGACCGCGCCGAGCGCGCGCGCGATATCCCGGCCTTTCGGCGCTGGGTCAATCAGTACACGGCCTCGAACCTGCGAGCACTCGTAGCCGAGGAGAAACCCGACCTGGTCGTGTGCACGCACGCGTTTCCGTGCGGCGTCATGGCCGAGTACAAACGGCAATTCGATCCCACGCTGCCGGTGGTGGCGATCGTGACCGACTTCGCGGTCCATCCGTTTTGGATCTATCCGAACGTGGACGTGTACGCGGTCGCGACGCCGGAAATTCGGCAGACGCTGGTGTCGCGCGGCATCCCCGCCGAGCGCGTCGTCGTTTCGGGAATTCCCGTGGACCGGCGTTTCGGTGCGCCGTCGTTACCGGTTCCCGCGTTACGCGCGTCGCTGGGACTGCCCGTCGATCGCCGAATCGTCTTGATGATGGGCGGCGGGTTGGGAATCGGGCCGCTGGACAGGATGATTCGCGCCCTGGGGACGCTTGACGTGCCGATTGCCGGCGTCATCATCGTCGGGAAGAACCTGCGCCTTGAAAAGCGCGTCCTCGCGATCGCGGAGCACACGGAATACCCGCTGCGCGTCCTCAGTTTTGTGGACAATGTTTACGATTACATGCACGCAAGCGACGTGTTGCTTTCGAAGCCGGGCGGCCTCACGTCCTCGGAAGCCCTGAGCGCGCGTTTGCCGATGGTGCTCGTCAAACCGCTGCCCGGCCAAGAAGAGCGCAACACGCGTTATCTCGTGTCACGCCATGCCGCGCTGCGCGCGCGAAGCGAAGGGCAGATCGCGCAGGTCGTGCGCGAGGTGCTGACGTCGGACGCGCGCCGCGGCCAACTCTGCCGGAATATCGAACGGCTGCGACGTCCCGATGCCGCCCGCACGGTTGCCGAACGCATCGTCGGATTGATGCAGCGCGAAGCTGTACCCGAACGCGAACCGGCCCTGATCTAAACAAGGCGGTTCAGACGGGCGGCAGTCGCCAGATCCAGGCCGCGCCGGCAAGCAACTCGACGATCGCAAGGCAGATGGCGATGCGGGGCCCGAGGCCGGCGCTTCGTTCGTTGAAGCGGTTGACGAAGGGTAGCGTCAAGAGCGGCGCGGCGACTTGCGGCAGCGCGATCGAGACGTTCCAGATCCCCATCGCGGTGGCCATGGCGCCGGCGGGCAAGAGCACGGTTGCGAGCGCCCAATCGGCACTTAAAAATGCTCCCCACGCCACGCCCGCCGCGAAAGCGGCGGCATAGGCGATCGGCGTCGCGGCCGCACTCGCCAGCAGAGCAAGTGCGAGCGCCATGACCGCGCACGCGACCGTGACGACCGCGCGCTTGTCGTAGCGGTCGGCCGGCCGCGCGGCGAGCGCGGCGCCAGCCGCGGCCGCGCACGTGAAGGTCAGAAAGAGCAGTCCCGTTTGCCTCACGACCGCGTCGCTGCCGGCGACACGCAGACTGTCGCGCACGAAAAACAGCAAGAAGTCGACCAAGGTGAAGAAGCCGAGATAGACGAGCCCGCGTGAGAGAAGCAAGACACGAAGGTTCGGCCCGAACAACCTGCTTGGCGCTCCCGAAACGCCGCCTTCTTCCGGACGTGCGCGCAAAGCCCCAAACGTGATCGCCCACGACGCGGCAAACGGGAGCGCGAGCCCGAGCGCGATCGAGCGCGGATCGTGCACGCTGATCACGAGCAACAGCCCGGCCGCATTTCCGAGCGATTGAAAACCCGCCATCCAGGACGACGCCAGGCCGCGCGCCTGCTGGGGAATGGCGTCGGGAATCGCGGCTTGGTACGGGCCCGCCGCGACGTTCATGCCGATTTGTAAAGAGATGAATGCCGCCACAAGCTGCGTCCAATCCGGCGCCAGGTAGAACCAGACGAGCGCCGGCAGCGCGAGTGCGGCACCGGCGACGGAAAATTCCCGGCGATGACCGACGCGCGTCCGGCGCCGATCCGAGAGAAAGCCCGCAAGTAACTGCACGGCCACCGCGACCGCCGCCCCGCCCGCGGCGAGTCCGGCGTAGGCGGCGATCCCGTTCGTCCCGCCGAGTTCCGCGCTGCGAGCCTGGAGCGAAACGCCCAAGATCGCGCCCCACACGACTTGAATGCCGAAGTTGAACGCCGCGAGGCGCGCGGGGTTAACGGCCGGCGCGGGCGACTGCATACCGGTAATCGTCGAGCGTGTCGATGTCGAAGCAGAGTGCGGGCGAAGCGTTGCGAACGGCGCGCGCGCGGACGCCGAGGAGCGTTGCCGCACGCTGCTCGACGTGCGCGATGCGGAGCGTACGGCTCGCGAACCGCAGCAACAGCAGCGGTCCGAGCAGCGAAGCCATCCGCCAAAGGCTCTTACGCGCATCGAAGAGTCGCTGCGACGCCGGCAGAACGCGCTCGATCGTGCCGGGCCCGAAATAGACGACGTTCCCGTTGGCCACGCGTTCGCCGCCGATCGCGGTCACGTGCGGCGGGGCGCCGGGGTAGGCGGCCAGGTAATCGGCTTCGCTTGCGAGCGGAAGGGCCACGTCGGCGCCGTCCACCTGCGAAAGGAAATCCCCCAAAGCGGTCGCGCTGATGAAAGGCGTATCGCTCGGCAACTTTTTGATCAAGCGGGTGGCCGAAGAGCTGAAGCGCGAGCTGCCGCAATTGCGCACCTTCTGCACGCTGTCGCCGATACCCGGGTTCGCGGCGTGGC
>JACRTZ010000133.1:4711-5105 GCA_014304965.1 Vulcanimicrobiota bacterium
AAGGAAATCCCCCAAAGCGGTCGCGCTTATGAAAGGCGTATCGCTCGTCATCAAGAGCAGCGGACGTTCGGCCGCCGCGCACATCGCTCGCCGGATGTTCTCGCGGCCTTCCGGCGCCTCATCGAGCACCCGGTCCACCCGCCCGTCCACCTGCGCGCGCACGGCGTCCCCACCGACAACCAGGATCTCGGTGGCGCCGGCCTTGCTTGCGGCGGCAACCGATGCTTCGAGCAGCGTTCGACCCCCGACGCGGGCGAGCGCCTTGACCTCGCCGCCGATGGCGGCGGCCAGTTCCCCGCCGACCCGGCCGCCGGCGGTAATGACCGCGATCATTCGGTCACGACGCCGCTGGGCCGGAAATCCCACCCAACGGGAACGTTGTGCGGGCGGAAAC
>JACRTZ010000133.1:5115-14320 GCA_014304965.1 Vulcanimicrobiota bacterium
CCTCCACTCAATCCCCCGGATTCACGATGATCGCCTTAAACGACTACGTTATCGGACTCGCGCTGTTCCTCATTTTCACGCTCGCGTTGGGACGTGCTCTATACATGAGAAACCGGCGCCCGAAATTTCTGTACGGCAAACGTCAAAGCGTTGCGCTCGTTCAGCGAGCCCGGCGTGCGCGCTTCGAAACGCGTGAAGAGCTCCTGGAGATCCGCCCCTTCTCGCAATCGGCCTAACTTCGGGTTGCGCGCGCGAGCGTGTGCGCCCGCGGCGGGAGGCTCGGCTGGCCGCGTCGGCAAACGAACGCCCTGCCGGAGCGATCTGCGGCATGGAGAGATGGCCGAGCGGCTGAAGGCGGCGGTTTGCTAAACCGTTATACGCCCTAAAGCGTATCGAGGGTTCGAATCCCTCTCTCTCCGTATTCTGCAAACAGCGCGCCGGCAGGGAAGTCCCCGGGCGCGCTGTATGAATGTTGGCTCCGATTTTGGAGCGTGCGGTCGTAGCTCAATTGGATAGAGCAACAGGCTACGAACTTGTAGGTTGGGGGTTCGAGTCCCTCCGACCGCATAATGGCGAACGAGCGCGCGCTGCAAAGCGACGCGCTCGTTTTGTTTTTAGTTCACACGGTTCGGCGTTAGGATCAAGCGAACGCCTTGCGCCGGGCGAGCATCGCGACCGCATTGGTTACCGTAGCGCGCAAAACAACGACGCGTATTCCTCCGATCGTGTCGCGGCGGCGTACGGAGGCCGGCAACGTGCTCGCTGCTTCGTTGAAGAACATGCTCGCGGCAACCGTCACCTTCCGATTGTCATCGAGCCGGCGGACGCTAAAGCCGTTAAGATCGCCCTTGAGGTAGCCGGCCCCGCGGCAGCGCTCCTTGGCGGATATTTGCGGCTCAGATGGAAAACGCCGCGCTTGGCTCGCGGGTAATCGTCACCGCGCTTCGGCTCAAAGAAACTCGCGGACGAGAGGCGAAGTTCAAACCGCTAGACGGCTCGGTAGCTCAGTGGTAGAGCGGGGGACTCATAAGCCCTAGGTCGTAGGTTCGAATCCTACCCGAGTCACGGTTATCGCACTACCGATCCCGGCCCAAATTGCCCGGGATTTTTTACGCTCGAAACCGCGGGGCGCAAAACGCTGTTTTACAGGAGCACCCTTCAAGCGCCCGAACAATGAAGTAACGTCAGCGAACCCCGAGGTAATAGCCCCCACATGTCGACCATCCCGTGCGATTTCTGCCCCCATCCCGTCGATCGCGGGCAGATGGAAGAAATCGAGATCTCGCACTACGTTCCCGATTCGTCGGGCGACGATTTGGCGTACGCGCGCACCTATTTTTTCGGACATCCCGACTGCGTGCGGAAATTTTATCGCGGTTTGGTCGATCATAAACTCGACCTCTTCAAACATATGCCGACGGCCGCGCCCCTCAGTCCAGAGGAGCCCAAGTAGGCCGCCGCTGCATGCGCCCGTAGCGTAGCTGGATAACGCGCGGCCCTCCGAAGGCTGAGATCGGCGGTTCGAATCCGTCCGGGCGCACCACTTTTTCTTCAATCATGAACGATACGACGTACATGCGTCGAGCATTGCACCTCGCCGGCGAGGCGGCGGAGCGAGGCGACGTGCCGATCGGAGCCGTGCTGGTCTGCCGCGATCGCAGTTTTGAGGCGCGCAACGAAAAGGAGTCGCGCCCCGATCCGACGGCGCATGCCGAAATCCTCGCCATACGCGCTGCGGCCGAGTCGCTCGGCGTTTGGCGTTTGCCCGACGCGACGCTGTACGTGACGAAAGAACCCTGCGCGATGTGCGCCGGCGCAATCGTCGCCGCGCGCATCCGCCGGCTCGTCTTCGGCTGCCTGGATCCCAAGGGCGGCGCGGCCGGCAGCGTCATCGACGTGTTTGCGTCGCAAGCCGTGAACCATCGCGTCGCCGTCGAGGGCGGGATCCTCGCAGCCGACACCTCCGAGCAGCTGCGTCTCTTTTTCGCCGCGCAGCGAAAGTCGTAGGACCGTGCGCGCGGCCCGTGATATAGAACGCCTCGGAGAGGTGGTCGAGTGGTTGAAGGCACCCGCCTCGAAAGCGGGCGAACGTTAATAGCGTTCCGAGAGTTCGAATCTCTCCCTCTCCGATGTATTTCGTCCTCATCGCATTGACGATGTCGCCGCTCTCGGCCGAGCAGGTACGGCACCGAGACGCGAGCGCGATTTTCGCCCGACTGTCGACGCAAACGGCGAGCACGCTCGGCGCAGCCGGCGATCCTGGCGCGGCGATCGTCGTGGCCGATCGCGACGGAGTCGTCGCTTGCCGAGGCTTCGGCGTAGATTTCTCTGGGCGGCCGGTCACGTGCGATTCGCCCTTCGCGATCGCCTCGCTGACGAAGAGTGTCACCGCGCTTGCCGTGCGCCGGCTTGCGGCGGAGCGCCGCCTGGCTCTCGACGAGCCCGTCGCGCGATACCTGCCGTGGTTTCGGCCGCAAGACGGCGATCGCATCACCGTGCGCGATTTACTGGAGCAGGGCAGCGGGTTGAGCGAGAGCGCGCGTCGCGCCTGGCTCGGCTCCCGCGATGACGATGCCGACGTACTTCGCCGTCACGTCGAAGCATTGAACCGCGAACTGTTACTGTGGCCGCCCGGCTCACGATTCGAGTACAGCAACGCGAACTACGACGTGCTCGGCATACTGGTGGCCGCGGCAAGCGGCGTAGGCTATGAGGAATACGTACGAACGCGCGTGCTCGCTCCGCTCCGGATTTTGCGCGTGTCCTTTTCGTGCAAATCGGGCGCGCGTGGCTATTCCCGCTGGTTCTCCGTTCCGGTGCGCGGACCGGCGCCGCCGAATTTTTGCGCGGACGCTCCCGCGGGCGGCCTCATCTTAAGCGCGCGGCAGTACGGGCGCTACCTCGCGGCGCACCTAGATGAGGGGCGCACGTGGAGCCGCGTGGTGTTGAGTGCTGCAGGTTGGCGCGATGTGCATCGTTCGGCGCCGTCGTTCCCGTATGCGATGGGCTGGTTCGACATCGTGCGCCCCGACGGAGCGCGCGAGCTGCGCCACACCGGTTCGGCGCCCGAATTTCAAACGTTTGCCATGCTGCTGCCGTCGCGCGGAATCGGAGCGGCGCGCTTTGCGAATGCGGGCGAGTCGCCGGACTTCGGTCGCCGTCAACCGATCGAACGAAATTTCGAGGCTATTCTGCTGGGGTTCCCCGAGCAGCGGATACCCTGGTTCCCCGCAGATTTGCCGGTGCGTCTCGCGGCGCTCTTCGGCCTGGTAAGCGCAGTCGCGACGCTTGCGCAATTTCTCCTTGTTCGAAACGCAACGCTGCGCACCGCGACCATCGCGATACTTCTGCGCGTAGCGATCCTCGCAGCTCTGGCGATCTTCTTGCTTCCGCAATGGGGCTGGTCCCCAGCAACGCAATTCGCGTTCGCTCCGGATCTGTCGGCGCTCCTAACGACTAGCGCCGGCGTACTAGGAGTTGACGTCATTTGCCTTGTTCTTTGGCTGAGGAAAAACTTCAGCAACAACCCATTTCTGTGAGCATGCTGTCATTTCCAAGAATGCGCAATCTTTCGTAATTCTCTACGTTTGAATGAGCAAGGGTCGCATAGCGAGACAGCTGAGGTGGCCCTGTGCAATCGTTCAGGAGAATCTTATGTCTCGATCTTTCCTCGGACTCGTCGCGGGCCTCGGGCTGGCGGTCACGGCGTTCGCGCCGGCGTACGCGGCCTCCATACCGTCGGGTTCCTACCAACAATCGTGCACCAACGTGCGCATTCACGGCAACCGACTGAGCGCCCGCTGCACGACGTCCAGCGGCAGCCGCACCACCTCGACGATCGCCGCGAACAAATGCCGCAACGGCGACATCGCCAACGTCAACGGCATCCTGACCTGTAATCCGAACGGCTACGGCAACGGTTACGGCAACAACACGAACAACGGCCGTTACAACAATAACGGCAGCGACGACCGTGATTCGCGCGACAACGACAACGGGCGCCATAATAACAATAACGGCCAGTACAACAACAACGGCCAATACAACAACAACGGCCAGTACAACAACAACGGACGCTACACCAACGGCTCAGTCCCGAACGGATCGTACCAGGGAAGCTGTAACAATGTCAGCGCCAACGGCTCGACGCTGACCGCGACGTGCTCCGCGCCGAACGGTTCGATGATCACCTCGGCGGTCAGCACGCGCTGCCGCGGCGACATCGCAAACGTCAACGGACGCCTCGTCTGCCAATAGCCCGACGCTTCGGCTAAGGCGAAACATGCACGCCGAGGTCCCTTGCGGGGCCTCGGCGTTCTTATGCGGCTTCGAGCGAAGGGTTGACGGCGAGCAGGATCTTGCCGAAGTTAGCGTTGTTTTCCATGACTTCGTGGGCGTCGGCGAGTTGCTCGAGCGGCAGGACGCGATCGATTTCCGGGCGCAGCGCACCGCGTGCGATAGACGGAAGAATCCGCGTCGTCAAGGCGCTTGCGAGGGCGATTTTTTCGTCGAGCGGCCGCGAACGCAACACGGTGCCGACGAGCGAGGCTCGCTTCGCCATGAGCGAGCCCATCGCGAGTTGCGCGTTCGCGCCGCCGAGGGTACCGATCTGCACGATCCGGCCACCGATCGCGAGCGCCGCGAGGTTTCCGTCAAGCGCCGAGGCACCGAGAAAATCGAGCACGATATTCACGCCGGTGCCGCCGCTCGCCCCGCGCACGCGTTCGGACCAGCCTTCATCGAGCGCCACCGCATGCTGCAGACCGTGCCCTTTGGCGCGCTCGAGCTTATCGGGCGTGCGCGACGTGCCGATCGTCGTTCCCCCCGCTGCGGCGACGAGCGCAATGCCCGCGAGGCCCACGGAGCTGCCGACGGCGTGGATCAGGACGATGTCGCCGAACTCAAAGCGCCCCTGCGCGAACAGCGCGTCGTACGCCGTCAGAAACGCTTCCGGAATTGCGGCTGCCTCGCGCAATCCGATTTCGTCGGGCAGCGGCGAAACGGTCAGCGCGTTGGCCGCGACGAACGGCGCGTGCGCTCCGCCGCCGACGAGGCCGCACACGCGCATACCGGGTCGCAACCCTTCGACCCGCGCACCCGCGGCGCACACTATACCTGAGTATTCGAGGCCCGGAATGACGCGGTCCCCGCGAGCGGCGAGGTACCGCCCCATTCGCTCGAGCACGTCCGCACGGTTGAGCCCGGCGTAGGCGACCTCGATCAGTACGTCGTCCGGGCCTGCCTCGGGTTCCGGGACGTGCGCCATTGCGATCACATCGCGGCCGCCCGTCCCGTCGTAGATCGCAGCGCGCATCAGTTCAACCGCGGATCCGGCGGAGTCGTCGGAAACGAGAACTCATCGTAGTTTGCATCGCCGATGACGTGTAAACGCCCGATGCGCATCGGTCCTCGGAGCGTTTCTTCGTAATGCACGTGATCGACCAGCCAATGCCCTTCGATCGTCGCGTAATCCACGACGAACTCTTTGTTCGGCCCGACGAAACGAACGCGCGTCGGCAAGCCGGTCGCGTTGTCGATGTACAGATCGTTGAAGAAGAACGTCGTGTCGGGATTGCTCTGGTCGCGCACGAACTGATAAGGAGCGAGCGTCAAGTGGGTCTTGCCGTTAGGCGCCTCGCTCGAGTCGGCGGCGTACTGTGGCTTGTAGGTCCGCAGGCTGATGACCACGACATCTGCTTCCGAACGCTTGTTCAGATCGTACTGCAACGGTTGCACGTCGTGCACTGAGGCCGCGACGTCCTGATGGCTGCTCACCTTCCAACTGAAAATGAAATAGGATAGCGCGTCGAAGACGGGCGTGACGGGAAAGCCGCGGCCGACTTGGCCGCGGCCCTTCGGCAAGTCTTGGATGACCGCCGTGTCGTCGCGCGTCCGCACCGAAACCTGCCGCAATACGTCACGCGACTGATGCATCGCCGGAGCGCTCACGTGGGTTGCCACCCGGTACGTGACGAAGGGTGGGGCTTGCCGATAGGCGGCGGCCGCAGCGTTTGCACATGTTTGAAAGGCGAGTTCGGGAGTGAGCGTCGGAGTGTACCTCGTAATTTCGTGGAGATGTGATTGGTGAGAGGTCGTGAATTCCGCTTTGTGTCGGCGCTGATCGCGGCGGCGTTCGTGTCGGCGGCTGCACAGTGCTTCGCCTCGCCGCTGCCGGCCCCGGCCGCCTCTCCGGCCTTACCTTCAACGCGGCCTGCCCTCGTCTTCGTCACGCACGCCGCCTTTTTCTCGCAAGAGACGCGGCGCTCGCCGGCCATCGATCCCCAAGCGTTCGTGCGCGACGATGCCGCGGCCGAGGGAACGGGCCCGCAAAACATCGCGCATGTCGCCGGCCTGCGCACCGCTCGGATCGACGATCTGCCCGAGTCCGTCGCGTACACCGCGAAGCGGGACTCGCTCGGGTTTACCGTGCAGAAATGGTTCGGCGCAAACGGAATGGTCGAACTCGCGTCCGGAACGGGGGGCGCGACCCGCGCGACGTTTTCGTTCAAGAAACTGATCGCTTTCGGTGTGTACAGTTTGTTCCGGATCAATTTTTCGCCCGACGGGGCGACGTTTTTGCCGTTTGACGGCGACGGAACCACGAACACGTTTACGGCCTCTGTCGACGGCACCGCCGCCATGGTGATGACCTCGCCCGACGCGCTGCCGCGAGGGAGTGCGATCGTTTTGATCTACCACAGCGACGCGCAAGAGCACGGCACCTCGCGAGGCGAGATCGGCGTGAGCGCGCACCACCAATTGATCGTGAGGCTTCAGTGAACGACGCGTTCATTCGCAGCGAGCGCATCGCGCTCTCGTGTAAGGGCTCCCACGTGCTCCTGCACGCCGCCGAGAAGAAGGCCGCCGAAATCGGCGTTCCGCAGTGCATCGCCGTCGTGGACGGTTCGGGAGAACTGCTGGCATTTTCGCGCATGGACGACGCTCGTCCGGGCTCGATCGAAGTCGCGATCACGAAAGCGCGCTCCGCGGCGCGCCGCCGCCGTCCCTCCGGCGACGAAGCCGGCGGCGACATGTTGTCGGGGCTCCGCCTTGCGCTGGCGTCGCATCTCAACGTGACGGGCATTCCCGGCGGCCTTCCCGTTGTCGTGGACGGTCAAGTGATCGGCGGCATCGGCGTGAGTTCCGGAACGTCCGACGAAGATTTGATCGTAGCGAATGCCGGCATAGAAGCTCTGCACAACGGATGAGCGCGACCCTATACCCGATGCTCCTCACGCCGAAGCTCGTCGAGGTGATTTGGGGCGGTCGCGCGCTCGTCGGCACCTACGGGAAGCCCGGGGAGCCCGACGTTCCGCTCGGTGAATCGTGGGAGTGCTGGGACGAGAATCGCGTCGAGAACGGCGAGCACGCGGGCTCGACGGTCGGCGCGCTGCGGGCGCAGCTTGGAAGCGCGCTGCTCGGGGCGCTGGATCCGCATCGCATCTTTCCGATTCTCACCAAGTTCATCGACGCGCGAAGCCCGCTTTCGGTGCAAGTACATCCGGACGACGCGTACGCGCAGCGCGTCGAGCACCAGCCGTTCGGTAAGACCGAATGCTGGTACGTGCTCGAAGCCGAACCCGGCGCGACCCTCGTTCTCGGATGGAATCGTGACACGTCGCGCGGCGAGTATCTGGAGCGCGTGAAGACGGGCGCGCTCGAAGACGTCCTGCGAAGCGTTCCGGTGCAGCCGGGGGACGTGTTTCATCTGCCGGCGGGGACGCTGCACGCGATCGGCGCGGGAATCGTTTTGTACGAAACTCAACAAGCGAGCGACCTGACGTACCGCATCTACGATTACGGACGGGTCGGAAGCGACGGCAAACCGCGGCGGCTCGATGTGGATAAGGCCGCCGACGTCTTGGATTATCGCAAAGCGACCGAAGGAGCGCTGCGCACGGTCGCATACGAGCTCGATGGCCTCTCGCGCACGGCGCTCGTTGCCGACAAGCGCTTCGTCGTCGAGCGCGTCGTCGCGAATGCCGAACCGCACGCCTACGACCTCGAAGGCATGCCCCTGGTCGTGACCGCGCTCGAACGGCCGCTCGAGTTGGAGGCGCACGGCACGGCCGTGGTCGTCGCGCCCTATCGCACGGCCTTGATTCCTGCGGCGTTGGACGTCGTCATGATCCGCTCGAGCGATAGTCGTTCAGCAGCCGCGCTCACCGCCGCGCCCCCGCTCCGGGCGCAATCCATGGCGGCTCGTTTCGCGCGGGCGGCGGTTCCCGTCGCGCAAAGCACCGGCTTCTTGGCGCAGTTTCCGTAACGTGCTTTACGAGATCAAGCCTTTCGAGGCGTTCAAGGTCGGTGATCGCGCCACGTTCACGAAGACGATCGGCGAAGCCGACATCTTGCTGTTTGCCGCGATCAGCGGCGACAATTACTCCGTTCACGTGGACGAGGAGTATGCGAAGACCACGCGTTTCGGTGGACGCATCGCGCACGGAATGTTGACGGCAAGCATGCTGTCGGCTACGAACGGCATGCTGCTGCAGCAGCCCGGTGGCATCTCGGTCGCGCAAACGCTGCGCTTCCTGAAGCCGGTCTATCCCGGCGACACGATCACGGCACGCAGCGAGGTCGTCGAGATTCTCGTTGAAAAGCGCCGTCTCCGATGCCGCACCTGGTGCACGAACCAGCGCGGCGAGATCGTGATCGAAGGCGAAGCGATCGAACAAAAGGACGTGCATTGAGCCGGGCAACGCTCTTCGCGGACGGTGGATCGCGCGGGAATCCGGGCCCGTCCGCGAGCGGCGCCGTTTTGTTCGCCGACGACGGAACCGTCATCGCCGAAGTCGGCGAATTCTTGGGGGTCGCCACCAACAACGTCGCTGAATGGAAAGCGTTGCTCGCCGGTCTCGAGGCCGCGCTCGAACTGGGCATCGACGATCTGCGGATTCGCATGGACAGCGAACTCGTGGTGCGTCAGCTCGCCGGCACGTATCGCGTAAAGCACCCCGATTTGATCCCGCTGCACGCAAAGGCGCGGCGCTTGCTTTCTCGCTTTGCCGCCGTAGAAACGGCGCACGTCCGTCGTGCCGACAACGCCGCGGCCGACGCGGTCGTGAACCGCATTCTGGATGAGGCGACCGGCGCCGCAAAACGAGGCCGCTTTGGGGCAGGCGCTGAAATATAACGGGTGCTGCGCCGCAATGCCGTGCAATTGTTCGTATTCGCCGCCGCTCTGCTCGCGGTGGTCCTCGGC
>JACRTZ010000143.1 GCA_014304965.1 Vulcanimicrobiota bacterium
GAGGACCTCGCGACTGCGAGGCCGGCGAGAGCCCCACTCGTCCGGGGCTCGGGAACACACTACGAAAGCTTTACCAGCTCGCTTTCGTGACGCCCGGGATCAATCCCTGGAGCGCCATTTCGCGGAACGCGATACGCGAGAGCCCGAACTGGCGCAGATATGCGCGCGGACGCCCACTCATCGCGCACCGGTTCACGTAGCGCGTGGGTGACGAATCCCGCGGCAGCTCGCGAAGCGCACTATACGCCGCCTGCTTCTCCTCGTCGGTCGTCGCGGTGCTTCGGATCGTCGTCCGGAGCGCGGCACGCTTGTCGGCGTACTTCGCGATCAGCACCTTCCGCTGCTCGTTCCGAACGATTTTGCTCGTCTTTGCCATACGTCAGATCAACCTGGGAACGCGTGAAGCGCGCCGGGCCGGGACAGAGCCCGGTTACGGCGCAGCCCGACAATTTATGCAGCCGCTGCCATTTCCGTCAGGGTCCCCGCCAGTCGGTCGGGGCGCGGCACGATCGGCTTGTCGTTGCCACGGAACGGCATCCCAAGCTCGCGCAACAGGGCGAATGCCTGGTCGTCGCGCGTCGTGGTCGTCACGAACGTGATGTCCATCCCGTGTACCATCTCGACCATGTCGTAGTTGATCTCCGGGAAGATCATCTGCTCCTTGACGCCGAGACTGTAGTTGCCGCGCCCGTCAAAGGAACGCGTACCCAGGCCGCGGAAATCGCGAATACGCGGGATCGCGACCCCGATGAAGCGGTCGAGGAATTCCCACATCCGCGCGCCGCGGAGCGTGACCATCGCGCCGATCTCCTGCCCTTCGCGCAGCCCGAAGTTGGCGATCGACTTCTTCGCCTTGCGCCGCACCGGCTTCTGCCCCGCGATGAGCGATAGCTCCTCGACGACTGTATCGAGCACGCGCGGCGTCTTGATCGCCTCGCCAACGCCGCAGTTGATGACGATCTTTTCGAGCGACGGCACCTGGTGCACGTTCGTCAATCCGAATTGCTGCGTGAGCCGTCCGCGCACCGTCTCTTCGTAGTACGCCTTGAGCCGCGGCGCCTGGACCGGCAGTCCTTCGCCCGCGTGGTTCTTTGGGGCGAGCGACTGCCGCTCACCGCGCGCACCACCCGCCTTGGCGCCGCCTTTCGCGCCGCCCTTGCCCTGCGGGGCCGCGTTCTTGTTGCCCGGCGGGTTCTTGCCCCCGCCGCTCTTTCCGCCCTTGCCGCCAGCGGCGTTCTTGCCGCCCTTGGCGTTGTCGTTCTTGGCCATGGTTCGTGCTCTCGGTTAGGCGCGCGCGCGTTCGTCACGCGCGGGGGCGGGAATCACGGTGCCGCTTTTCACGGCGACGCGCTCCTTCTGTCCCTCGGCGTTCGTCTGCTTGCGCGTGCGCGTCGGCTGCCCGGTCTGCGGATCGATGAGCATCACCTTGCTCGCCGCGATCGGCGCCGGCATCTCAAGAATGCCGCTCTGCTCCTCCGGACGGCGTGCCCGGCGGTGCTTCTTGACGATGTTGATGCCTTCGATGAGCACGCGCCCCGTCTTTGGGAACACGCGCAACACCTTCCCCTGCCGCCCGCGATCGTCAGTCGAGCCACGCATCACTTGGACGGTGTCGCCCGTGCGCACGTGCAGCTTGACGCGCTCGCCCTTGTTCGCGTGGCGCCCGCTCGAGAGCCGGACGCCGTCGGTCTTCCGGTACTTGAGAACGCGCATGTCAGAGCACCTCGGGGGCAAGCGAGACGATCTTCATGTAGCGCCGCTCGCGCAGCTCGCGCGCCACCGGGCCGAAGATGCGCGTCGCGCGCGGCTCTCCGGCGTCGTTGATGATCACCACCGCGTTTTCGTCGAAGCGGATGTAGCTCCCGTCCTTGCGGCGGGTCTCCTTCGCTGTGCGCACGACGACCGCCTTCGCGACGTCGCTCTTCTTCACGGTGCCGTTGGGCAGCGCGTCCTTGACCGCGACGATCACCTGGTCGCCCAGGCCGGCGTAGCGGCGTCCCGTGCCGCCAAGTACGCGAATCACAAGCGCGCGCTTGGCGCCCGAATTGTCCGCCACCCGGACCATCGATTCTTGTTGGATCATTACTCGTTACCTCGCCCGATCGACGATCTCGACGACGCGCCACCGCTTGTCCTTCGACAGCGGGCGGGTCTCGACAATGCGGACGGTATCGCCCTGCTTCGCCGAGTTTTCCTCGTCGTGTGCCTTAAACTTCTTGGACCGCGTGACCATCTTGCCGTAAATCGGGTGTGCCACGCGGCGGTCGATCTGCACGACCACAGTCTTCTGCATCTTGTCGCTCACGACGAGCCCCGTGCGCACCTTGCGGCCGCCGTACGGTTTGTCGCTGGTCGTCGCGCCGGTCGCGGCTGCTGTCTGATTCATCTCTGCCATTGATCGCTGCTCCCGCTCAGGTCGTCGCCGCGGCCTGACCGGCCGACGGGCTCGTGACGCGCTTGGCGCCGGTGGTGCCCGCAGCGGTTGCCCCGCTGCCCTTCGGCCGGCGCACCGCCGAGGGCCGCTTCCGGTTGGCGCGGTTGTGCGCCCGCTCGGCCGCGCGCTCGGCCGCCTTGCCCTCGCGACGGTTCTTGCGACGGCGCTCGGTCGGCGTCGCCGTCCGGCTCGACGGGGGCGCCGCCGCGATCTCACGCTGCCGAAGCAGTGTGAGAATGCGGGCAATGTCGCGCCGCACGGAGCGCAGCCGTAGCGGCTGCTCCAGTGTTTCCGTCGCCGCGCGGAACTTGAGGCGGAACCGCTCCTCCTCCAGTTCCAGCACGCGGGCCCGAAGGTCCGCATCCGACATCCCGCGAATATCGTCCGTAATCGCCATTATTTGGATCCCTCCGCCGTAGCATCACTCGCG
>JACRTZ010000276.1 GCA_014304965.1 Vulcanimicrobiota bacterium
GCGCTACAATCAGCCCGGGGGAGTATTGCGGCGGCATAAAAGGTCACAACGCCACGCTCACGATGAACCCAGGGCTCTACGTTCTGACCTGCGCCAATGGATTCAACATGGATACGGTAACGCTGCAAGGTTCGGGCGTGACGGTCTATCTTTCGCCATCGAGCGAAAAGATCAATATCCACAACGGCACGTCCACCCTTTCCGCTCCGACCTCCGGAAATTACGCGGGCATGCTGTTTTACCAATCCAGCAGCAACAACAAAGACGTCGTGGTGGACGTCGCGGGCGGTACCAGGACGTGTCCTCAACCGACCCCGGCGTTCAATGGGGTGCTGTACGCGCCGGCCGGTAAACTGAACTTCCAGGACGGCGCTATGAGCCCGACGGCCGTCATCGTGAACAAGGTCGCGATGACCCACGGTATGATCTGCATCACGTCCCCCGCAACGGCATCGAACGCGATCTCGCGACCGGTGCTGGTCGAATGAAATCGCGCCGCCGTTTTGAGCGCGGCAGCGCGATGATCGAACTGGTGATCATGCTTCCGACGCTGCTGCTGATGATGATCGGCGTGGTCGAGGTAGGGCGGTTCGCGCACTTCAGCATGATGGTGCACAATGCCGCGCGAGCAGGCGTTTCGTATGGCGCCCAAAACATGGTCACCGCGACCGATACGTCCGGCATGCAAACCGCAGCCCTCAACGACGGGCAAAACTTGAGCCAGTTGTCGGCTACCGGATCGTATTACTGTAAGTGCTCAGACGGAACATCGGTGTCGTGTACCGACGGTACCGCGTGTTCCGGTTTGCGCCGGATCGCCTACGTACAGGTCGTGACGAGCGGAACGTTCTCCACGCTCTTTAATTACCCGAAGATTCGGTCGTCGCTCGCCATCAGCGCGACCGCGGTCATGCGCGTCGCGCAATGAGGCGCCAGGGCCAGCGAGGGTCGGTTCTGGTCGAGTTTGCGCTCGTTATCCCGGTCGCGATCTTGTTGCTTTTCGGGATTATCGAAATGGCCAACGCCGTCTTCGCCTACGATTTGGTGACCAACGCCGCCCGCCTCGGCGCGCGCTATGCAATCGTGCGGGGTTCGGACTGTTCGGTGTCCGGCTGTCCCGCTACGTCCGCCTCGATCCAGACCTACGTTCAAGGCCTCTCGTCCGGCGTGAATACCGCTTCGCTCACGGTGACCACCACGTGGTCGGCCAACGGCACGTGCAAGACCGCTCCCTATCAGGCCGCCGGCTGCCTGGTGACGGTCAACGTCTCGTATCCGTATTCGTTGATCATGCACCCCATCGTCAAAAGCGGTTGGACGATGACCAGCACGTCGAAGATGATCATCTCCCAATAATCGCGGCTTCGTGCCAACCTGGGCAGGTCCTAAAGCGCGCATTGAGCAACCCGGTTGAGTTTGCCCCGACCCCGCCCGGGAGGCCCGAAGCCGCGTGAAAATCGTCGTTACCGTCAAGCTGGTGCCGGATACCAATGCCGACAAGCGCATCGATCCGGCGAGCAAGCGCCTCGTGCGCACCGGCGTCGAAACAGTCCTCAATCCCTTCGACGAATACGCGATCGAAGCGGCCTTGCAGTTGAAAGACAAAGCGGGCGAGGGAACGACCGTCACCGTCGTGACGATGGCGCCTGAAAGCGGCAAAGAAGTCGTCCGCAAGGCGCTGGCGATGGGATGCGACGACGCGGTGCTGCTTTCTGACGACGGTCTTGCGGGATCCGACGTGTGGGGAACGGCTTACGCGCTCGCGGCCGCGATCAAGAAAAGCGGTTTCGATCTCGTCGTCTGCGGCACGCAATCCACCGACGCGATCACGGGCGAACTTCCCGGCGCGCTCGCCGAATTTCTCGGCGTGCCTGGTTTGACATACGTTCGCAAAGTCGAGTTGAACGGGACGACGCTTGCCGCCGAACGCGAAACCGACAACGGCTATCTCAAAGTGTCGTGCCCGTTGCCCGCACTGATTAGCGTGACGAAGTCCATCGGCGAGGCGCGCTATCCGTCGCTCAAAGGCATCATGGGCGCCAAGAAAAAGACGATTGCTCCGCTGACCCTCGCGGACCTCGCGCTCGACGCGCCCGTCGGCAGCGTCGGCGCCAAGACCGAGGTGCTCGCTCTCGCACAACCGCCCGCGCGTGAAAAGGGCAAGGTCGTGCATGTCGCCGACGGCGCCGAAGGCGCTCGCGCGATCGTGGATTTCCTCAAAGAAAAGAAATTGATCTAGATGAAAGACGTCATCGTTTACGTCGAGCACGACGGAGGCCGGCCGCGACGCGTCTCGCTCGAGAGCGCGACCAAGGCGAAGGAGCTGGCGGCGGCGCTCGGCGGCAAAACGCGCGCGGTCGTTTTGGGCAAGGACGCGCGCGCCGTGGGAGCCGAGATGCTCACGTACGGTGTGGACGTGGCCCATGTCGCCGAAGACGCCGACGTCGATGCCTTCGCGATCGATCCCCAAGTCGATTATCTGGAAGCCGTCGCGCGCGAAGCGGGTCCGGCGCTGATCGTCGTCCCGTACACCATGATCGGGCGCGATCTCGGCAGCCGCCTCGGCGCCCGATTAGGCGCAGGCATGACCGCGGATGTGACCGATCTGAAGGTCGAAGGGGGACGGGTTGCCTGCGTTTCGCCGAAGCTGGGCGGCCTGACGATTACGACCTGCGGCTATCTGACCGACTACGGCATAGCCGCCGTTCGTCCGAACGCCTTCAAGGCGTCGGGGGGGCAAGCGGGCGGCGAAGTCGTCGAGCTGGCGAAGCCGGCCGGCAAGTCGTACGCTATGAAGGTCGAAGATGTCGTTGTTGAAGCTGCCGGCGAGGTCGGGGTCGAAGAAGCCTCGGTCGTCGTGAGCGGCGGACGCGGGGTGGGCGGTCCCGAACCGTTCAAGACGATCCTCAAGGATCTGGCGGACGCACTCGGCGGAGCGGTCGGCGCCTCGCGCGCTGCGGTGGATGCGGGTTGGGTGACACACTCGCACCAAGTCGGTCAGACCGGCAAGACGATCAGCCCCTCGCTTTACATCGCGGTCGGGATTTCGGGCGCGATTCAGCACAAAGTTGGAATGAGAACGGCCGGTACCATCGTTGCGATCAATAAGGATGGTTCGGTCCCAATCGGCGAGTTCGCCGATCTGCTGGTCGTCGGCGACCTCTTCCAAATCGTTCCCGAACTCACCAACCACATCAAAAGCGGCGCTCATCACGCCTGATCGGAATTTTCGTTGAATCAGCCTCTTCGTTTTCTTACCATCACGGGCTTCGCCGCGGTCGCGTTCCTCGCGGGCGCCGGGGGCGTCTTCGGCGCTCCTAAGCCCGCGGCGACAAGCGCTGCGGCCGCCGCGGCAAGCGCGTCGCCCGCCCCGCTGCCGACCGCAACCCCCGAAGACCCGAAGGTCGCGATTCCGCGGCTCGAGGCCAAGATCAAAGCCAACCCCGACGATCGCGAATCGCTGCAGATGCTGGCGCCCTATTACATGGAAACGGGGCAAGCCGACAAGGCGCTGGCGCTCACGCAACGTCTGCTCGGTCTGGGCGTGAAGAACGCGAACATTTATTATCTCGACGGCTTTGCGAACCAGCAACTGAATCGTATCAAAGAAGCCACCGCCGATTTCGAACAGGCGGCCAACCTCGAGCCGACCAACGCGCAGGTCCTGTTGACGCTGACCAACCTCTATCTCAGCACGAACAGGCCCGCGGACGCGGAACGGGTCGCCAAGCGTGCGACCACGTTCAACCCGAACGACAAACAGGCGTTCGAGAATTTCGGATTGGTGCTCGCTCAAGAGAAGAAATACAATCAAGCGCGCGAGCAATTCGAAGCCGCCGCGAAGCTCGATCCGAAAGATCCGCAGCCGATCATTCTTCAAGCGCGTTCGTACATCGACGAAAAGGCTTTGGCGATCGCCGCCCAACTGTACGATCGAGCGCTCGCGCTCGATCCGAAGAGCGTCGAAGGCCTCATCGGCAAAGCGCGCCTTCTGGCCACGGGACACAACGTTAAAGAGGCGCAGGCGGTCTACGATACGCTGACGCCGCTGCTGCCCAACGATGCCGCGCGCGCACAGCTGCTGGTCGAAGAAACGCAGATGTACCGGGCGGAGAAACTCGACTCCGATGCCGAGGCGACCATCAAGAAAGCGCTCGCGTCGTACGGCGACAACCCGGCGGTGCATCTGGCCTACGGCGACTATCTCTTGTCCAAGAAGAACGAAGCCGGCGCCGAGACCGAGTGGAAGACCGCGCTTGGTCCGAAGCGCGATTCCGCGGATGCCTTACAGCGTCTGGGCAATCTCGCGCTCGCGCAGAACAAAACGCAGCCCGCGGTCGAGTACTTCGGACGACTTACGGAACTCGTTCCCAACGACGCGTCGGTCTGGGGTCAAGACGGCCAAGTGCTGTCGTTTGCCAAGCAATACGACAAGTCGCGCGATGCATATCGCCGTTGCTTCGAACTGAGCCGTTCGCCGGAATGTCTTTCGAGCATGGCCGCGACGGATTTCGAACTCAAGAACTACAAGGAGTGCTCGCAGATCTTCGACGCGATCGAAAAGAACGCGGGCGGCTTCCTGAAGTCCAACCCGCAGTTCTACCTGCTGGCGGGCCGCTGCTACGGCTCGGCCGGGCAGCGCGACAAAGCGCG
This sequence comes from Vulcanimicrobiota bacterium, assembly GCA_014304965.1. Taxonomy (GTDB): domain Bacteria; phylum Vulcanimicrobiota; class Vulcanimicrobiia; order Vulcanimicrobiales; family Vulcanimicrobiaceae; genus Cryoxeromicrobium; species Cryoxeromicrobium davisii. The sequence continues at coordinate 4,654 of JACRTZ010000276.1, forward strand.
GGCGGAGTTCGTGAAATTGCAACCGCTCGTCAAACCCGGCTCGCAGCAAGCCAAAGACCTCGCGAAGTTGATCGCCGACGTAAGCGCCAAGCCGGCGCCCAAGCCGGCGCCCAAGCCGACCGCATCGCCGAAACGCTGATCGTCCTCGAGATCGCCGCGTGATTGTCGTTTACGACGAGTTCGTCACGCGGCATCTCGCGGGCGTCGAGCATCCCGAATCGCCCGACCGGGTTGCGGGGGTCGCGGCGCATCTCGTCGACGAAAGGTTGTTCGGCGAACGGATGGGTGCGCGCGACGCGACCGACGACGAGTTGACGCTGGTTCACCCGGCCGCGTATCTCGCGCGGGTCGCGCGCGATGTGGAGTCGCTCGGACCGAGCGCCGGGTATCTCTCGACCGGCGATACGGTCATTGACGGAACCTCGCTCGCGGTGGCGCGGCGCGCTGCCGGAGGCGCCGTCGTCGCGATGGAAGCCGCGGTTGCCGGCGACACGGCGGCCTTCGCGCTCATCCGCCCGCCGGGGCATCACGCCGAACCCGCACGCGGCATGGGATTCTGCATCTTTTCGAATGCCGCCGTTGCGGCGCACGTCTTCGTTCGGCAAACCGGCGGACGCGCGCTGATCGTAGACTTCGATTACCATCACGGAAACGGAACGCAGGCGGCCGCGAGCGGCGGAGTTTCATTCGTTTCGACGCACGGCTACCCGGCCTACCCGATGACCGGCGGTCCCGACGAGCAATCGATCGCGGAACGCTGGGCCGTCGTTAACGTGCCGTTACCGCCTCACCGTTACGGTACCGAGCCGTTCGTCGCGACGTGGCAGCGTGCGCTGCCGGAAATTGCGCGGCGGGTGCGCCCGGACCTGATCGTCGTCAGCGCCGGTTACGACTTCGCGACCGGCGACCCGGTCGGCGACTTGGGCGCGGACGGCCCGCAAAGCGCGTACGCGCTTTCCTCGCTGATTCGCGAAGTCGCGGCGGAGCATTGCCGCGGGCGCGTCGCCTACTGCTTAGAGGGCGGTTACGACGTGGACACGCTGGCGCGATCGGTTGCGGCCACGCTGCGCGCGCACGATGCGCCGGCGGCCTCCGCCGAGCGCGCCGATCCTGCCGCGATCGGCGCGTCGCAGCGTGCGCTGCTAGAACGGGTCGAACAATGGCAAACCTAGCCGGCCTGCTGCGCATCGCGATCGGCCTGCTGCTCCTCGCGGCCGGCGTGCTCAAGGCGCACGACGGGCCGGCCGCAACCGCCGCGACGATCGCCGGCTACCGCATCTTGCCGCCGATGTTCGTCGCGCCGCTCGGCGTGCTGTTGCCGTACGTCGAAATCGGGCTCGGTGTGTTGCTCGTTGTGGGCCGGTTCGTGCGCGCATCCGCGCTGTTCGCCGCCGTCCAATTTGCGATCTTTGCGCTCGCCGTTGCGTCGCTCGTCGTCCGCGGGATTCCCGCCGACTGCGGCTGCTTCGGCAGCGGAGTCGCGACGCCGCCTTCGTGGGGTCACGTTGCTGCCGACGTGGCGCTCGCGCTGGTCGCGCTGTTCGTCGCCCGCCGCGCTCCGGGAGCCTTCGCCCTCGACCGACAAAGGATGACTGCATGAATCGTTCCGAACGCCGCCAGGGCGCCGTGCCGGTCGGCCGCGCCGAAGAACAAGCCCGCGCGCAGCGCCGGCGCACGATCCTCTATGCGGTGCTCATCGGCCTCGCCGTGGGCGCCATCGTCGCGGTCGGCATCATCTCTAACCGCCTCGTGCCTAAGACCGCGAGCGACGCGCCGACGTTTGCGAAATTGAGCGTCGAGCAGCAGGCGCCGGAGTTCGTCGTGTCCACGACCGCAGGTCCGTTCGATCTCAATGTCGCGCGCGGCAAGCCCACCTTGCTCGAAATTTTCGCGACGTGGTGCCCGCACTGTCAGCGCGAAGCGGCGGTGATGAACGGCCTGTCCGCGACGTACAAGGGCAAAGCGAACGTGCTCGGCGTTTCCGGGAGTCCGTATGCAATCGATTCGACTTCGCCCGAATCACAAGCCGACGTGATGGCGTTCGCCGGCGCGTTCAAGGTTGAGTACCCGATCGCATACGACGGCGAACTCGACGTCGCGAAGAAATATCTGCAAGGCGGATTCCCCACGATGGTGCTGATCGGGGCCAACGGCAAAGTGCTGTCGATCGGCTCGGGTGAGATTCCGGCCGCGGACTTGAACAAGGCGATTGCAAACGCGCTCGCCGGCAAGCCCGTCAGCCCGAACTTCGGAGCGAAGACCTAAGGGAGTGGATCATAACGAGGTCGATGCAGCGCTCCTCGATCTTCTCGCGGCCCTCGGCGAACACGTCGTCGACATCGAGCGGCGAATCGCCGCCGTCGAAGCGGGCGCGCCCGCGCCGAAGCCGATCGCTGCGAGCGACTTGCGACGAATCACCAAGAAGCTCATGATTCTTTCTTTGAAGAGCAGGGGCGGCACCAACGGGACCTAGCGCCGACTAGGGGACGACCGACTTCGCGATCTGGATCAGTTCGTTTCGTAAGAGATCGCCGACCAGGGCGAAGGCCAAGCCTTTCTCTTTCCACGACACGAGCGTGGTCGGGCCATCCTCGACGTACTGCGCATCGTGGCCTTCGAAGGCCGTCTTGCTCGGGCGCAAGTTGCCGAAATCTACGGCCGCACCGCTCGAGTTCTCGAACAGCGACAGCGTGCGCAACCCATCTGAATACATGAGGTGCAGCGTGCGAACGCCGTTCACCATCGCGGTGTCGCCGCTCGACAATGCGAAACCTTGAGGCAGCGCTTTCGGCGTGATGGGTTTGAAACCGGCGTCGCGGATGACTTTCTCGATGTCGGGCGTGGGCATTGCATAGTCGTGTCCCGCGAGCCGCGTGTACCCGACCGGCGGGTCGGTCGAGAAGATGCCGTCGGGGATCGCGTTCGTATAGCGCAGCTCGTCAAAGCGGGTTTGCGACGCGATCGCCCCGTTGCCGTGATACTCTTCCTTCTTGAGGACGAGGTACGTTTTGTCGTCGACCCAGATGCGCATAACCCGCTCGCCCGTGTATTTGTTGACGAGTACGAGCGAGGTCGAAGGACGGCCGGCGACGATCGCCGTGCCCGACACGAGCGGACGGTAATTCGCCATTACCCGGTCGAGGTTGTCGGCGCCGGCGATTTGGTTGTCGAGCGCCGGGTTGTGCGAAACCGTCAACGACGACTTCTTCGTGTCGAACTGATAACTCGAGCTTCCGCGCGTGATGACGTAATCGCCGTACAGGGCTTCGGGCGCGAGGTACCAGCGCCGCGTCGAAGCCGGTGCGCGATGTTCGACGCGCACGATCGTCGCGTTCGCGCGGTTCGAACTGAATCGCACCGTTTCCATCTGCCCAACGTACGAAACCGTTTTTGGCGCTTCGAGGCTCAATCGAAGAAGTTCGGCCGCGCGCTCGTCGGCCGATGCCGCGGACTCCACGCCGAGGACGGCCGTCGCGAAGAGCGCGGCAGCCGAGAGAAATCTAACGCACGGCATTGAGGACGCCGGACGATGCTATGCCGAGCGACGTATCGTCGGCCAGTTCGGTCGGGACGCCCGAGTCCGCGGACGCGGTTTCCAAAAACGTTGAAGCGGAGGGGCCGCGTTCCATTAGCGGATTCTGCGCCTGCTGTGCGGCGTGCTCTTCGAGATAATAGACGGCGCCGATCTTCGGACCATCGGCCGGATGGGACAGCGGCGACACGAAGAAGAGCGCGAGCGCCGCAGCGAGGCCCGCCGGGACTGCTATCGCAGGACGGAAGAGCGTCGCTACCCATGCAAACGGCGACGGCTTTTCGTTACGGATCGTTTCCCACACGCGGGCGGCGATCATCGAGGGAAACTCGAGTTCCTCACGCGCGGCTGCTGCCTTTAGCATCTCGCCGAGCGAGGCTTCGGCTTCGTATTCGGAGCGGCAACCGTCGCACGCTTCGAGGTGCGCGAGAACGATCGCATCCCGCTCCGGCCCGAGTTCGCGGCGGAGGTAGTCGATCAAAGTGGCGGTGTTGATGTGTTGTGCATTGTTCATGATGTTGGTCGTTGCGCACGTTCGACGAGCCGGCGGAGCAACGCGCGGGCGCGGTGGAGTCGGGAGCGCACCGTTCCGATGGAGCAACCCATGATCTCCGCGATTTCCTGGTAACTGTATTCTTCGATGTCGGCGAGGACGACGACTTGGCGTTGTTCGTTGGAAAGTTGTGCTAGCGCCTTGGACAGGGGCTCGCTCAGCTGGCTTTCGACGTAGTCTTCAATTGGGGTGACGGCCAGCGGCCGTTGGCCTGCGAACTCCTGGGGAGCGTTGTCCTCGGGTATCTCTTCCTGGAAACGTCCTTTTCGTCTCCGAAGTTCGTCTCGATACAAATTCGTGAGAATTCTGTAGATCCAGGACAGGAAGGAGGTCCCTGGTTGGAAGGATCGCCAGGCTTTGAAAACCCGCACGAAGGCGTCCTGAGTCAAGTCGCGGGCGTCCGCCTCGTTGCCCGTCAGCCGAAACGCAAAATTATAGGTCGCCTTGCCGTACTGCTGCATGGCCGCTTCGAGGAAAGCAGCTTGCTCGGCCGGCGACGAGGCGGACGGGGTCTCGGCTCCCATTCCCGAGTCGGTTACCCTTGGGCCGCTGCCCAGCCTGGGAGGCTGGACGACAAGGGGCCGCTCAGGCCGCCTTCAGGATGAACGGGGCCACGTACAGCCCGGAGCCGCCGCGGAATTGGAGCCATAGTTTGTAGGTTCCCGCTTTCGGGACGCGCACGTGAAGCATCATGTCGGATTTGAGCCCGGCGCTATCGGGCAACGCCCTTTCGGCCCCCATGTCCATAGCGCCCATCGACATGTCCGTACCCTGCATCGGATGCACGTGAACGTACGAGTAATCACTTGCGTCGATGAAGACCGCATGCGCGGCGCCCCCGAGGTAGGGGTGCAGATTCCGGGCCGCGTGGCCGTGCTCCGCGATGTGCACCGCGAGCATCGTCGTGCTGCCTGCGGCGAGTTTGAGCGAGTCGAGCGAAACCGCGTACGGCCCGGCTGCGACGGTCGCCGGCGTCGGTGCAAGGTCTTTCTCGTCGGTTTTGACGCCGCGTCCGCCTACGAACAGCTTGAAACGCAGAACTTGCTGGCCGGCACCGTGCGGCACGGCGTCGGCATAGATTTCGTACGGTCCCAACGCCGGTACGTCGAGGGCGATTGTCGCCCGGCCGTTTTTGCCGATGGCGGGATGGACGTGCTGGAAATGACGCAAGTCGTCCGAGATGACGATCATGTGCATCAACTTCGTCATGTCCGCATCGTAGCGCGTGACGGGCTTTCCGTTCGAGCGCCACCGCTCGGTAAGCGCGACGTCGAACTTCGTCGGCCCTCGGAACGTCGCCTCGAGATGCCCGTCCACGACTTGCGCGACGTTCGGCATCGCGTTGACCCCCTCGACCGGATGGAGATCGCCGCCGGCGCGCGCGGCGCCCGCGACGATGGCGAGCGCTGCAAGCGTTGCGGCGGTAGAGCGAAGGAAACGGCGCGGGGTCCGCATGGCGATTCGAAACTCCTTACAGCCTACAACGGCGCGATCACGCGAAACGTGAACTGTGCTCCGGGCCCGTATTGCGTGGTGTTGAAACCGTTGTTGACTTTGAGCAGGTACGCGTAATTTGTGAAGTTCGCAAAGCTGGCGACGAATCCGAGCGACCCGGGCTTGGCGTCGCGGCCGATCGAAGCGTCGAGGGTAAGATGCGGCATCAGGCGGCCGTTTCCGTTCTGGAACTGGACGGGATATCCGGTGCCGTATTGCGGTTCGAGCGACGCGAAGAAGGCACGACCGCCGCCAAAGCGCTTGGTGTAGCCGAGCGTCGCGCTCACCGTTTGGTCGTGGTCTTCGGAATTGAGCGTCACGTCGCCGACCGAACCGGGATTGAAGAGGAACGTGCTGCCGGAGACTCCGCCCGCCCGCGCACTCGAAACCGAGGCCGAGAGGAAGAGTGCGTCGCCGTTACTCCAGTGCGCGTCGAAGCGGCCTTCGATGCCCTTGGCGATGCCGATCGCGTTGTTGAAAACCGCGTAGATCGGCGTCGGGAAAATCTGCGTCGTGTCGAGCACGTTGACCGCGTTGCGCTTCCAGACATTGACGTACGCGCGCGCCGCGGGGCTGAACGTGTGGGCCAGCCCGAGTTCGTAGTATGAATCCCGCTCCGGTTTGAGGTCGTACACCGGAAGGGCGTTCGGATCGCCCCCGGCCGTAACGACCGCGGCGCGCCGCGTGTCCTCTAGGAACGGCGCTGCGTACATGCGGCCGAAGTACGCGTGGAGGACGTCGCGCGTGCCGACTTGACCGTTAATCTCGATACGCGGGCTCACTTGGCCGCCGGAGGCGTAGCCCGTCGAACGATCGGCGCGCAGTCCCGCCGCAACCGAGAAGTAGCGCGTCGGCGTCCACTTGTCTTGCACGTAGGCGGCGAGTTGCGCGCCGCGTTTTGCGGCGACGTCGGAGAAGTCTTGGCGGTTGCCCATCGCATCGGTGAACGCGATCAACGTATTACCTGAGAAGTTCTCGACCGCAGCGTCGACGCCGATTTTCACGGCATGCGGGCCGTACGAGCGGAACTCGGACATGCGTACGCCGGCGAACTGCGAACGGCGGTCCTGGCGCAAGCCGTTCAGGGGCGTGAGGGTGCCGGCGCCATCGTTGGAGGTACCCTGCAAATCGCTGTTCAGATCGCCGTCGTAGGCGACGCGGTCGTAGCGGTACCAGGGCGCGAGTTGAAAGAACCCGTTGCCGTCGGCGGTGTCGTGCGTGTACGCGAGGCTGATCAGCCGGTCGTACTCGCGCTGAATGTCGAGCGTACCCGGCGGAACGACAACCGGGTTGTTTTGGCTGACCGCGGTGTTGATCGGGATCTGAAAGCCCGCGAAATTGTTCGAGACATCGAACGCGAGCGTATCGCGGCTCGACAGTTTCGTAATCGTCCGCAGAAACTGGTTGGACTGGTTTGACGAGTCGTGAATCGGCACGAACGTCGGCGAGTCGATGCCGCGGTTCGTGCGCTCTTCGTTGACGTTCAGGAACAGGCGGGTGTTGCCGAGTTTGAGCGCCTCGGCCAGCGAGCTTTGCGCGCTGCCGTACGAACCGGCGCCGAGGGTGAGGCGGCCCTCGGAAGCCGCCGCCGCGTCGTTCGCGCGATGGCTGATGATGTTGACGACCGCCCCTTGGCGCGAGCCGCCGAACTCGGCCGGGAATGCGCCGGTGAATACTTCGAGCGAATCGATCGAGCGCGGGTCGATAACCTCGCTGAAATTCGAGGTCGTGCCGACCGGCAGCGGGACGCCGTCGAGTTCGTAGGTGAGCCCGTGGAAACCGTGCGCGACCGGCTCGTTGTAGGAGAAGTGCACGATGCCCGGCACCGTCTCGATCACGCTGTTGAGGCTTTGGTTGTTCGGCAGCGCCGCGATTTGCAGGCGTGTGACCGAGTTGACCGAGACCGGCAGCGAGCCCACGCCGCGCGCGGTGGTCGCCGCCGTGCGGCCGATCTCGCGCAAAGCGATGAGGTTGAGCGTGACGTCCACGACCGCGTTGCTTTGCACGTCCACTTCTTGACTTGCATCGCCGACGCGAGCGTCGTGGACGGCCAGCGTGTAGTGCCCGAAGGCGACGTGCGGGAACGAGAAGCGTCCGCCGGCATCGGTCACCGCGGTTGCGGCCGTTCCCTCACCCTTGAGGGACACCGTGATGCCGGGAGCGGGTTTGCCGGCCGTCGCGGCCGTTCCGCGAACGAGTCCGGATGTGTCGGCCGAAGCGGGCCGCCCGCTGAAAAGAAGTGCAGCCGTTACGGCCACGGCGAGCAATCGTCGCATATGATCCTCGGAAGCGTGAAAGCAATGGGCCCGCGATGCGGGCGAACGGCTTAGACGGTCGAGGGCGGTGCGCGGCCGCGGCCGGCGGCGGGACGACGCTGCGAGCGCGGAACCGGCGCGAACGCAAACGTGCTCGCGAAGGCTGCATCGAGGTGCAGCGGCGACTCGGCCAGTGCGGCGAGCGCGGTTCCGAGCGTGAAGAGGCGCGCGAACGCGGCGCGGGCGCCCCAAACGACGGCGGCCGCCAATGGAAGCAGCCACGCGGCGGCGAGCCACAAGTTGGGCAGGCCGTGGCCCTCGAGGCTTTCCAGGCCGGCGAAGACGGCAAAAGCGCCCAGGGCGACGGCGGCGGTCGAAAGACGAGCGGACGGGCCGAAGCCGCCGCGCGGGCCGCGCGTGAATCCGAGCAGCACCGAGCCGAGCCCGGCGAAGACGAGACCCGCCAAGGCGACCTGAAAGAGGCCCGTGCCTCCGTCTGCGTGCCCCAAAACGTGGCCCGGCCCAAATGCTGCCAAATGGGCCAGCATCGCCGTCGAGAGGGCAAGGACTCCGCCTGCGGCCCACCGCTTCGCGCTCATTCCGGGTACGACGTTCGCCCGTCGAGACGGCCGTCCCCGGGGTACTTGGGAGAGCGGGGCGTGCCCCCAAGGGGACTGCCGGGCCGCTGCGAACACAGGTGCCCCCCCTCCCGCAACCCGTTCCCGGACCCGAGGAATCGTAGCAATCCCATGCGTGCCACCCAAGCCCGAGCCCAGCATGAAGGGGCCGACGCCGTCGGCCTCATCGTTGCATTGCTCGAGCGATTTCCGCAGATCGCGACCCTGGTTTCGCACCCCTCGGACGGAACGCTGACGCTGTCGTTCGTCGTTTCCAAGCGGCTCGACAAGGTCGTTCAGGCCGAGGTCGGCGACGCGATTCTCGATCACGTGCGCGCCTTTGCCGCTGCGGGCGGGGAAACGACCGAGGTCGTGGAGGTCGCCTGCGAGGCCGACGACCGGATGACGTTCGTGCGCGTCGTTCGCGACGCGGGTTCCCTCGCTCGCGAAGAATTGCAGATGTTGACCGGGCTGCTCAAGGAGCGCTTCGGAGAGTTGCTCGTCGAAAGCGCGCCGGCATCCGACGAAGCTTTCGAGGACGACGTCGCCGCCCAGGATGACCTCGTGGAGTTCGCGCTCGAGTCGCTGCGCGACCCGGCGCACTCGAGAAGTCTCCTCGGCTTCCGCGAAGAGAAACGCGTGATGGTGTACTTCGTTTCGTCGCGCAAGAAGCCCAAAGCCCGGGCGCGCTAGCCCCCGACCGCCTCATTGCTCGTCGACTTCCACTGCCACACGTTCGAAAGTGACGGGACGCTTTCGCCGTTCGAACTGACCGCCGCGATGAAACGCCGCGGCGTCGGCATTTTTTCGATTACCGACCACGATACGCTCGGCGCCTACGATGCGCTCCGTCCCGGCGGGACCGACGATCCGCAACTCGCGCCGATGCAGCTGATCGCCGGGATCGAAATCAATACGACGTACCGGGGAAACGAAGTGCACGTGCTGGGCTATGGGTTCGAGCCCGGGCCGGGTCCGCTGCAAACGTTAGTAGAAGAGAACCGCGTCGCGCGGAACGAGCGCGCGGCGAAAATGGTGGAGCAGCTCCAGGCCGCCGGCTACGAGATCACGATGGATCGCGTGCTTGCGGAAACTCCGGCAGGGTCGGGCGCCCCGCCCCTTGGGCGCCCTCACGTCGCCAAGGCACTCGTGCGAATGGGCGCCGTC
>JACRTZ010000212.1 GCA_014304965.1 Vulcanimicrobiota bacterium
GCCGAAGCCGATCTCGATGTTCTGTGCGTAGAGTTCGGCGATTTCGAGGAAATCGCCGTCATCTACGACGGCCAGGATCGCGTCCTTGATGTCGTACGGCTTGTTCGGCGAATCCGGCACCAGCGCGTCAAGTTCGGGACAAAGGCGCTTGGGGTCGTCATCCGTCGCGTAGTTTGGCGCATCGTCGAGATTGTTGAGCGGCAGAAACGAAAGGAGCCGGCGCGTTACCGCGACCGCATCGTCTTCGTCGCTTGCGATCAAGTCGGTAACGCCGCTCTTCTTCGCGTGGGTCATCGCGCCGCCGAGCTCTTCGAAGGTGACCTCTTCGCCCGTGACCGTCTTGATGATCTCGGGACCCGTGATGAACATCTGCGCGATCGCTTCGACCATGATCGTGAAGTCGGTGATCGCGGGCGAGTACACGGCGCCTCCGGCACACGGTCCGGCAATGAGGCTCAACTGCGGAATCACGCCGCTCGCCTGCACGTTGCGCCAGAAGATCTCGGCGTAGCCTCCCAGGCTGACGACGCCTTCTTGAATGCGCGCGCCGCCGGAATCGTTGATGCCGATCATCGGGCAACCGGTGCGGACGGCGAGATCCATCACTTTGCAGATCTTTTCGGCGAACACTTCGCCGAGCGACCCGCCCAGGACGGTGAAATCTTGCGAGAAGAGAAATACTTGGCGATCGTCGATCGTCGCGCGTCCGGTGACCACGCCGTCGCCGAGAAACTCGCGCTCATCGAGACCGAACGCCGTCGTGCGATGCACGGCGAACATGTCGAGTTCGACGAACGAGCCGGGATCGACGAGCGCATCAACGCGTTCGCGCGCCGTGCGCTTGCCGCGCTTGTGCTGACGCTCGTTGGAACCTTTACCGGCCGGTTCGAGCGCCTGCGTGCGCTTGTCGCGCAAGGCCGCGACCTTGTCGCGGTGCGCGTCGCTCACCAGATGCCGAGTTGAACCTTGACGTCGTCGCTGGCCATCGTGCGCGGATCCCAGGGCGGCGTAAAAGTGATCTCAACGTCGGCTTTGGCGACGCCGTCCATTTCCTTGACCTTGTCGACGACCATCTGCTTGAACATCGGGCCGACCGGACACATCGGCGAGGTCAGCGTCATGGTGACGGTGACGTTCTCGCTTTTTTCGCCCTCCACGTCTACCCCGTACACGAGACCGAGGTCCACGATTCCCATGTGCAGTTCGGGGTCGTTGACGTCCTTGAGGGCGTCGTACACTTGTTCTTGCGTCGGCATGATGCTTAGGACTTCGCCTTAGCGCTGCCGGGTTCCACTACGAGAGCCGCCAAGCGTGCGAAATCCTCGGGCGTGTCCACGTCGGTAAAGGGCGCGTTCGATGAAACGGCGATTTCGGCGCGCGACCAGCGGGGATCGTCGCGCAGCCTTCGCAGGGAGTCGCCCTCGGGAGCGGCGGCAAGTTCGGCGCGCACGCGGGGGCCGAAAACCACCGGATGCCCTCCGCGCCCATCGCGCACGGGATACGCGACGTCGCGGTCCGCTCGCGCTGCCACCACGCGGCGGACCAGCGCGGCGTCAACGAGCGGCGTGTCTGCAAGCAAGACGACGAGCGCGGCCTGGCGGTCCAGGATCGTCGCGTCGGCCAACGCCAGCGAATGCGCCATCCCGCGCTCGGGCTCGGCGTTGACGATCGTGCGGACGTGGCTCGGGACGTGCGCGGCGAGTGGCGGCGAGACCACCGCGAGGGCCGGAAAGCCCTCGGCTGCGGCGATCGCGCGGCCGAGCAGCGGCGTCCCCTCGAACGGCAAGAGCAATTTTTGCGCGCCCATGCGTGAGGAGCGGCCCGCCGCCAAGATGACGCAGACGGCGTTCACCGAATCGTCGCGCGCCGCGACGGGTGGATGGGATTGCTGCCGTCGCGAAGGCGCCCGCCGCTACGGCCCGCACGCACCGCCACGATTTCGGCCGCGATCGCCAGCGCCGTTTCTTCCGGCGTCCGCGCACCGATGTCGAGGCCGATGGGAGCGTGGATGCGAGCGAGTTCTTCATCGGTAACGCCGGCCGCGCGCAGGCCCTCGACCCGCTCGGCGTGCGTGTTGCGGCTGCCCATCGCGCCGATGTAGCCGGCATCGGTGCGCAGGGCCGTTTGCAAGAGCGGCACGTCGAATTTTAGATCGTGCGTGAGCACGACGATCGCGGTGCGCGAATCCACCGGTGCGGCCGCCAGAAACTCGTCGGGCCATGCGACGACAACCTCGTCGGCGTCGGGAAAACGTGCCGCGGTTGCGAACACCGGCCGCGCGTCGACGATCGTCACTCGATAGTTCATATATTTCGCGACGCGCGCCATGGCGCGCGAGAAATCGATCGCGCCGAAAACGTACATGTTCGGCTTAGGCGCAAACGATTGCACGAAGACCCGCGCTTCGACCCCGATCGGTTCGCCGTCGAGGCCGAACGTGCGCACCGCGGTTTCGCCGAGATCGAGCATGGCGCGCGCTTCGGATTCGACGGCCGCCGTCAGGCCGGCGGAGCCGAGGTCCCCGTATGCCCCGCGCGACTCGACGAGCAGTTTCGCTCCGGACGCACCGCCATCGAGCCGCGTCGCAAGTGCGACCGGACGGTCGTTGCGCAACGCCTCCGATAAGCGATCGAAGATCACCGCGTCACCAATCGAGACGCTCGACGAAGACGTGAATCGTTCCGCCGCACGTCAAGCCGTGTTCGATCGCCTGCTCGTCGCTGATGCCGTACGTGACGAGACGTGCGCGGCCCGACGCCAGCACGTCCTGTGCTTCTTGATAAACGGCGCCTTCGACGCAGCCGCCGCTAACCGAGCCTGCCACGGCACCGGCGTCACTGACCGCCATGACCGATCCCGGATCTCGCGGCGCCGAGTGTTCAACCTCGACCACGGTCGCGAGCGCCACGCGCCGCCCGTCGCGCTTCCAGGCCTCGACGGTTTCAAGAATGTCGTGCATTAAAATTACTTCAGGCGAAAGACGAGGTTGACGCTGGCCGAGATCGGCGGCGGGGTCGTGCCGCCGAAAAGCAGTGCGAACGGACCCTGCGATACTTTTTGCACGGCTTGCATCGTGATCTCCGACAGCGCAGCCTGCGGGCCGGCGTCGATATATTCCAATCGGTCGATTTGGACGTTCAGGCCGATGGCAAGGGCGTTGGCCTGCGCCGTGGCCTTCGTTGCCGCCTCCGCAAGCGCGGCTTGATACAACTCCTGTCGCTTTGACGTGTCGTACGCGAAGGTCACCGCTTCGGACTCGCGGGCCGCTTGAACCGCAGCGCTTTCGCCGGGATTACGCAGTGCCGCGGAAACGGCATCGAGTAAACGCGGCCCGGTCGAAGCGCTCCCTTGGAGAACCATGATTTCGGTCGCGGCCCACATCTTGCCCGAGCCCTTCATCGCCACCGTGTTGTTGTTCGCGCTCAGGTTCTTGGCCGTGCGCGACACAACGAGTTCGGGGCCGGCCGACCCGCGCGCCGCGGCCTCGACGCGCGTCTCTTCCTTGAAGAGCGCCGCCTCGGCCGCGACCGCAGTGCCGCCGTTGCCCGTAAGCGAAATCGCGAGTCGCGCAAGATCGGCGACGAAGTCGCGATAGGCGGTCCCTGCGACCGTCAGCGCGCGGAACGGCGGCAAGGTGGGTCCCGGAGCGCCCAAACTTGCGGCCGACGGTTGCGTTTGGGCCTGCGCAGCAGACGAAAGCAATAGAGAAAAAGCGAGCAGCGCCGTTCCGATGCGGTTCATGCCGTGAAGCCCGCGCGGACGAACGGGAGCGTGCGGATCCGCTTGCCGGTCGCTGCGAAGATCGCGTTCGCGACGGCGGGCGCGATCGGGGGCGTCCCGGGTTCGCCGACGCCGGTCGGTGCGATCGCGCTTTTGACGATTTCGACGTTGATGTGCGGCGCCTGCGCGAGCCGGACCATCGGATAGTCGGTGAAATTCGTCTGAACGACGCGGCCTTTGTTGATGGTGATCCGGCCGAAAAGCGCGGCGGTCAAGCCGTAAATCACGGCGCTTTGCACTTGCGCCTCGACCGTATTCGGGTTGACGACTTGACCGCAGTCGATCGCGCACGACACGCGATGCACGCGCAGATGGTTCTTGGCGTCGACAGACACCTCGGCAACCTCAGCGACCATCGAACCGAATGACTCATGCAGAGCGATGCCGCGCCCGCTCCCTTTTGGCAGTGGCTTGCCCCAGTTGCCGTTCTTTGCCGCGATTTCGAGCACGTTGAGCAAGCGCGGCTTGTCGGCAACGAGCTCCTTTCGAAATGCGTACGGATCTTTGCCGGCCGCATGCGCGACCTCGTCGAGCATAGACTCGAAGAAGAAGCCGTTCTGAGAATTCCCGACCGAACGCCAGTAAAAAACAGGCACGGCGAAATCCTTGGGCACGTAGTCCACGATGAAGTTCGGGATGGTGTAGCGTTTGTCGGCCGAACCTTCGACTGAGGTTGAGTCGGCCTTCGTCGGTGGGTTCGGCGCGTTCGGACTGGCATTCGCAATCGAAGGCGATACGATCCGCTGCTGCCAGGCGACGAGCTTGCCGCTCGCATCGAGCCCGGCTTTGATGCGCGTGGACGAGCGCGGGCGGTACACGTCGTGCTGGACGTCTTCCTCGCGCGACCAGATCACTTTCACGGGCGCGCCCGCTGCCTGCGACAGCAGAATCGCCTGCTGCACGAAATCCATCGCGAAGCGCCGGCCGAAACCGCCACCGAGATAGGTCATGTTCACGGTGACCTTGTCCGGCGCCAGGTTGGTAAGACGCGCCGCGACGCCGACGACCGGGCCCGGCGCCTGGGTCGGCGCCCAAATCTCGCAACGGTCCGCGGTAACGCTGGCCGTGCAATTCATCGGCTCCATCGGTGCGTGCGCGAGGTAGGGCACATGGTATTCCGCGGTGACGACCTTTGCTGCGGATGCGAGCGCCGCGTCGGGGTCGCCGACTTTTTTCGCGACCAGCGCAGTTTCCGAAAAACCAGCGGCGATTGCCGTTGCGATCGCCGTTTCGTCGAGCGCGGCGTTCGCACCGTCTTGCCACGTAATCGCCATCGCGTCGAGCGCGCTCTTAGCGCGCCAATAACGGTCCGCAACAACGGCAACGCCGCTCTTGAGGTTGACAACTTTCTTCACGCCGGGGCGCTTGAGAATCGAGCTCTCTTCGTAGCGACCGACGCCTCCGCCGAACACCGGCGACTGCTTGATCGCCGCAAACAGCATGCCCGGCACCACGACGTCGATGCCGAAGCCCGCGCGGCCCGTCACCTTGTCGCGCAAATCCAGCCGCCGCAGCGGCTTGCCGATGATGGTGAATTTGTCTGCCGTCTTGAGGGTCACGTCGGTGGGCGCCGTCAGCGCCGCTGCGGCGCTTGCGAGTTCGCCGTAGGTCGCCTTGCGCGACGAGGCGTCGTGGTAGACGACGCCGTTTTGCGTGCGCAGGTCCGTAGCCGGCACGCCGAACTTCGCGGCTGCCGCGGCGACGAGCATTGCGCGCGCCTGGCCGCCGACTTTGCGCGCGGGCAGATACCAGCCGCGCACGGAGGAACTGCCGCCGGTTCCCATCGTGCCGAACGCGGGATTGTTGTAAATCTTGTCGACCGTCGGGAACGACTCGATGCGGACGCGTGCCCAATCACAGTCGAGTTCTTCGGCGACGAGCATGGGGATCGAGGTCGCGACGCCTTGCCCCATCTCGGCTTGCGGCGAAACGATCGTGACGGTTTCGTCCGGAGCGATGCGCACGAATCCCTGGAGCCTTATCGCGGGCGCGCCTTCAGCCGCTTCGGCAAGTCGCGGCTTGAGCGGGAGCTCGAAGCCGAGCGCAAAGACGCCGCTCGCGGCTGCCGTGGTCGCAACGAAATTCGCGCGTTTCATGCGAGCCCGGCGGCTTTTTTGACGGCGACGCGAATGCGGTCGTACGTGCCGCAGCGGCAGATGTTGGTCAGCGCTGCGTCGATCTGCGCGTCGGTCGGTTTGGGATGCTCTTTGAGCAACGCCGTCGTCGCGACGATCATCCCGCTCTGGCAGTACCCGCACTGCGGAACCTGCGTTTCGAGCCAGGCTTGCTGCACCGCGCTCAGCGTCTCCCCGTTCGCCAATCCTTCGATCGTCGTCACCGACTTGCCGGCGACCGCGCCAACCGGAAACGAACACGAGCGTGTCGGGCTCCCGTCAACGAGTACGGTGCACGCGCCGCACTGCGCGATCCCGCAGCCGAATTTCGTGCCGGTGAGTCCGACCGTATCCCGGATTACCCAGAGCAGTGGCGTATCGGGGGCATCGTCCACCGAGACGCGCTTCTTGTTTACGGAAAATGAAATCATCGCCTAATTTCTTTCGACGCCGTGGAGCGCTCTCCGTCGCCGCCGGCGAAGTTCCGTCAGCGCCGGCGGTCGAGCACCGCGCGGTAGACGGCGAGAAAGGCCCGCTGCTGAACGTCCACCTCGAAGGCGGCCTCAAAGCGTTCGCGCGCCGCCTGCCCCAGCCGCGCGCGCAAATCTGCGTCGTTCCGCAAACGCTCGACGGCAGCGGCGAGCCGCGCCGCGTCGTGCGGCGGCACGATGAGGGCTTCCCGGCCGTCGCGGACCGCGAAGGTCGTCGCGCCTACGGCGGTGGCCACGATCGGTTTTCCGGCGCGCATCGCCTCGAGGAGTGCAAGCGCGAGACCTTCGTCGCGAGAGGCTTGGACGTACACGTCGAGCGCGGCGAGATACGCGCCGACGTCGGCTTGATAGCCGGCGAAGTGGATCTCCGGAACCGCGCGAATCTCATCTTCGTACGGACCCGCGCCGGCCATCGCCCACACCACGGACGGGGTCGCGCGCGCGGCGGCGAGATATTCGTCGATGCCCTTTTCCTCGGCCAATCGCCCGGCCGTTCCGGCGACAAACGCGTCCTCGGAAAGGCCGAGGCCGGCGCGCGCCGCGTGCCGTTCGCCGGCGGAGGGGAGCGGTCGCGGTTCGATGGCGTTCGCCACGAACACGCCGTTCGAGCCGCGCATCAAACGCGCCGCCATGCGCGCATCCGGGACCGTGACCGCATCGCTCGCGCCGGCGGTCAGGCGGTCGAGCGCGTAATACAACGGAAGCTTTCCGTGCTTTCCGACCCAGCCGTGCGACGTCGAGACGAGCGCCGTCCGGGGAAACAGGAAGGGCCGCATCGCGCGAGCGGCGACATTCGCTTTATAACCATGCGTGTGCACGATGTCGGCCGGCCGGTCTTTCAAGCGGCGCGCGAGCGAGCGCAGCGCGCCGATCGGCACGGCGCTCGTGTGCCGCGCGAGTTCGCTCACCGCGAAGCCTTCGGCGCGCATCCGTTCGCCCAGCAGCGACGGCCCAAACGTCGCAAGCTCGGGAGCTACGTCGCCCGCTTGGCGTTGAGCGCGCAACATCAGGGCAATGACGCGTTCTTTGCCCCACAGGTGTTCCGAGCCGCCCAGCGGATCGACGAGGTGGACGACGCGCAACAGCTGGGAATTCATCGCTCGCGCGGCGCTTTCTGCGCGTGAACGCGCTCTTCATCTGTCAGCAGAATCCATGGCGGCTCAATGGCGGCGCACTCATTCGTAACTACTGGCTGGTTCGCGCGCTGGCCGAAGGGCATTCGGTGGATCTTTTCACTGCCGATACGTCCGAAACGCCGCCCGAGGACTTCGCGCGCGTCTGCCGTACGATTTCATGTTTTCCGCGCGCCGGCGGGTTGCGCGGACGAATTTCTCGCGCGCTTTCGTCGCTGCGCCCGCACGCGAGTTATTACACGTCCGGAAACGTTCCGCGTGCGCTGCGGCGCGCCGTCGCCGAACGGTTAGCCCGAGGCGACGAGCCGCTCGTCATGTACGACTTGGCCATGCGCGATGCGCTGCCGAGCAGGGCGCGGCGCACGATTTACAACGCGCACAATTGCGAGTCCGAGTTATTGGCTCGGCGCGCGGAGCGCGAAAGACTGCCGGCAAGATTCGCGCTCGGCTTGGATGCGCGGCGCGTGCGCGGCATCGAGACCGCCGCGGTGCGCGGCGCCGAAGTGGTCGCGGCCTGCTCGGACGACGATCGGCGGGACCTCGCGCGGTTAGCGCCCGATGCGCTCGCGCGCATAGCGTTCGTTCCGAACGGCGTTGACGTCGCGCGCTATGCGTCGCTGTCGCCGGAGCCGCTCGAACCGCGCACGCTTTTATTGACCGGCAGCTTCGATTGGCGCCCCAATCGGCTCGGCCTCGACTGGTTCTTGGAAACGGTGCTGCCGGCGCTGCGAGCGCGGCTTCAAGGAACCGCCTATCGCGTTCGCGTCGCTGGACGCTTGCCGGCCGAGGTGACGCGGCGGCTTATCGGACTCGGGGTTGAGGCCGTTCCTTATCCGCCGGACATGCGCCCGGAACTCGAAAAGGCCGACGTGGTTGCGGCCGCCGTCGTCGCAAGCAGCGGCACGCGTCTGCGCATTCTCGAAGCGTGGGCGGCGGGGCGTCCCGTCGTCACCACACCCGCCGGAGCATTCGGTCTCGATCACGTCGCCGGTAGGGATCTCGCGGTGGCCGACGGCGGTGAAGCGTTTGCGGGCGACGTCGCGCGTTTATTTGAGGATCGCGAACGCTGGCGGGCGATGCGTGCCGCGGCCCTCGAGCGGGTTCGCGACTACGATTGGCCGGCGATCGGACGGGACTTCGCGGCGCTGCTTCAGGAGCGCGCGTTGTAGCGGCGCTTGCCGCCGGCCCATTCGCAGACGCTGCCGTCGAGCATCACGAACGACTCGCAGCCGTCCACGTCGGGATTGAAGTCCTCGTTCGCGTTTTTGGTGCGCGCCCAGTCCACCGTCCCCGCCTTGCGCGCCGAAGCGCGGGCTTGCTGATACGAAAACTGCGGACCCTTCGCCAGCACGTTCAAGGCGTTGGCGAGTTCTTGCGCTTGCGTCATGCGGTCGCCATCCCTTCGGGAAGGAAGCGTGCCGGGACCCGCTTGACACGGCGTCGCAGGATGGCGATCGCCGGACCCAAGATGGCGAACGGGTACATTGCCAAAAACGGATAGGTGGCAAGGGCCAGCACGATGCCGCATATGGCCGTAGTGGCCAAGATGAATGCGTTGCGGAGGAAGGCCCGGTAGACGTCCAGCCGCTCCTTCGGCGTCAGCGAAGGGTCGCGTCGCAGCAACGCTCGGTAAAAAAGCAAGCTCATCGGAAGCGCCGTCCCAGCGAAGCTTGCGATGTATAGCCCGTACGGGAGCTTGTTCCCGTTCTGCCAGTGCGACGCAAATTTGATGTACACTTGCAGCGTGTACGGCAAGATCGCGGTGAACGCCAAGAACACGAAGTTCAAGAAAATGTCGACCGGATAGGCCTGAAACGCCAGCCGGAACATCCGGTAGTGCGCGATCCAGTAGAAGCAGACGATGGCGAAGGTCACGAAGAACAAGAGATATGCGACCGGGTTGACGGTGAGATCTTCTATGCGTTTCGGAACTTCGAGCTGCAGCGCCAGCTGCGAAAGGGCGAGCGCGAAAACGATGTCGCTGAACGCTTCGAGACGATGTTTGAAGTGCTCCCGCGACTCTTGGTGCCGCGACGCCGGCGGTTTGTTCACCGCCTAGGCGTCAAACCGCGAGGTAGCGCTGCATCGCTGCGGCGTCCGCACGCAGCTCGGCAATCGTTCCGCTCGCGACGACGCGTCCGTTGGAGAGCACGTAGCCGCGATCCGACAGGCTCATCGCGATCTCGACGTTTTGCTCCACGAGCAGAATCGTGTTCCCTTCCTCGCGGATGCGCCGGACGACGTCCTCGACGTTGCGAGCGATGAGCGGGGCAAGCCCTTCCATCGGCTCGTCGAGCAGAATGATCGCGGGGTTCGCGATCAGCGCGCGGGCGATCGCGAGCATCTGCTGCTCGCCGCCGGAAAGTTTTGCGGGCTTGTCCTTGCGTTCACCCAACACGTGAAAATATTCGTAAATGCGTGCTTCGGTCCAGGGACCTTTGCGGCCCGAAAGCGCGGCCAGACGCAAATTTTCGCCAACCGTGAGATTCGGAAAGATGCGCCGGTCTTCGGGAACGAGCGCGATGCCTTGTTTGGCTATGTTGAACGGCGCGTGGTTTTGGATCGCCCTGCCGTGGAAGCGGATCGCGCCGCTGCGAACCGAGACGAGTCCCATGATCGCCTTGAGCGTCGTCGAGCGGCCGCTGCCGTTACGGCCGAGCAACGCGACGACCTCGCCTTCGTTGACCTCGAGCGACAGGTCTTGCAGGATGTGGCTCTTGTCGTAGAACGCGTTGACGCCCTCGAGTTCGAGCAGCTTCACGCGAGACCGCCCAGGTAGGCGCGCTGAACGGCTTCGTTCGCGCGAATTTCGTCGGGCGTGCCGACCGCGAGGATCTGTCCCGTCTGCATGACCGTAATGGTCGTCGAGATGCTCATCACGACGTCGATGTCGTGCTCGACGAGTAAGATCGTCCGTCCCGGCGAGATGCGCTGAATGAGTTCCACCGTCGCGTGCGTTTCGGTGGGCGACATGCCGGCGAGCGGTTCGTCCAGCAGCAAGACCTGCGGGTCGCGCGCGAGCACGAGTCCGATCTCGAGCCGGCGCTGATCGCCGTGCGAGAGATTCTCGGCCAGGCCGCCCGACACGTCGAAGAGGCCGATGTCGCGCAAGATTTCGGCGGTACGCGCGTGCAGGTCGCCCATGCGCCGCGTCGGCAAGAAAAAGTTCGCCTTACCGTCGTAGTTGGCTTGCACCGCGAGCCGGACGTTTTCGTACACGGTGAGCTTATTGAAGATGTTCGTGATCTGAAACGAGCGCGCGATGCCGAGGCGCGCGCGGCGGTACGGATCGAGGTCCGTGATGTCGCGTTCTTCGAAGAAGACGTGCCCGTTCGATGGCGGCAGCAGTCCCGACAAGAGGTTGAAGAAGGTCGTCTTCCCGGCGCCGTTGGGACCGATGATCGTGCGGACGCCGCCGCGCGGAATTTCGATCGAAACGTCGTTGACCGCTTTGAATCCTGCGAACGAGCGCGTCAAATTGGTGGTCTTGAAGGCGTAGGACGCAGCAGGCGCGGCAACGCTCACGGGCCGCCCTCCCGTGCCGGGAGCTCTTCGGCAAGATCGGTTTCCAAGCGGGCCTCGCGAGAGAACAGGCGCCGGATCGAGTTCGCGAACCCGTAGCGCTGAAAGGCGACGAACGCTCCGGCGATCCCCGCGGGCGCAGCGAGAACGAAGACGACGAAGACCGCGCCGAGCGCCGCCGGCCAATACTTCCATTGCTGGGCGACGCTGTTTTGAATGTCCCAGTACACGAACGCGCCGATCATCGGGCCCACGAACGTCCCGATGCCGCCGAGCAGCGACATCATGACCACGCGGCCGGAGTAGTCTATGCCTCCGGCGTCCGGATTGATCGCTTGCTGCAGGTACGTCCACAACCAGCCGCCGACCGCCGGAAAGAGCGCCGACAGCACGAACGCGTTGACGCGGTAGCGATTGACGTCGTA
This sequence comes from Vulcanimicrobiota bacterium, assembly GCA_014304965.1. Classification (GTDB taxonomy): domain Bacteria; phylum Vulcanimicrobiota; class Vulcanimicrobiia; order Vulcanimicrobiales; family Vulcanimicrobiaceae; genus Cryoxeromicrobium; species Cryoxeromicrobium davisii. Next base: position 11,466 of record JACRTZ010000212.1, read on the forward strand.
GCCGAGAAAGCGCGCGCGCTGCCGGTTTTCGCGCAAGGCATGCAGCACCGAGCCGAACGGGGAGCGGACGATCCAATAGTTGGCCGCGATCGCCACGAACGCGACGACCGCGGTGAAGATGTAGAAATGCGTGGAATTTGCGAGCCAGTTCGCCGGCAGGCCGGGAAGCACCGGACGCGCGATCCCCTGAATGCCGTCTTCGCCTCCCGTCAACTCGGACCACCGGAAGGTGATGAAGTAGATCACCTGCGCGAACGCCATCGTGATCATCGAGTAGTAGATGCCGCTCGAGCGCGGCACGATCAGCCGCGCGAGCAAGAATGCCCAGAGCAGGACGAAGCCGAGCGCGAGCACCAGTGCGATGAAGCCGTTGTTCGTGGCGTCGTGATGGAGGTGCAGGCCGGCGATGTCGACCTTGAACCCCTTCGTGTAGAGCGCCGGCGCGTAGGCGCCGATCGAGAAAAACATCGCATGCCCGAACGAGAGCTCGCCGCTGTGCCCGAACAGCATGTTGAAGCCGAGCGCAAAGAGTGCAAACACGAGGACCGTCGTGGCCAGGTCGATGAACCCGGCGTGGAACGGAAAGCGATTGCCGCTGAGCGGGTTGAGGTCCAGCGAGCCGCCCGGCATGAAGAGCGGAAGCAGGATGAGGCCCGCCGCGATCGCGACGAGCGTGATCCACGGCGCGGCGCGGCGAGACTTCACTCGAAGAGTCCCTCGACCCCGAAGATGCCGCGCGGCCGCACGAGCAAGATGAGACCCATGATGATAAAGCCGGTTAACTCCACCGCCGGCGGAGAAATCAGTTCCATCAGGCTCGACAAGATGCCGATGATCAGTCCGCCGACGATGGCTCCCCAGAACGAGCCGATGCCGCCGACGATCACGACGACGAACGTCAAGATGATCCATTGCGACGCCAAGCTCGGGATGATCGCGTACACCGGCGCCGCGAGCGCGCCTGCGAGGCCCGCCATGAACGAGCCGATCCCGAAGACGAGCGTGAACATCACGGGCATGTTGATGCCGAGGATCTTGACCATTTCGGCGTCGCGCGTCCCGGCGCGGATGATCATGCCGATGTTCGTCTTGTTGACGAGCAGCCAGACGCCGGCCAAGATCAACACCGTGATCAGCACCAAGAAGACGTCTTTGTAGATGGGGAATTGAAACGACCCGAGCTCAATGGATCCGCTCAAATAATTTGGAAGGTTGGGGTAACGCACGGCATCGTCGCCCCAGACTCGACGCACGATCTGTTCGAAGATCATCGCCGTCCCGTACGTGAGCAGCAGCGTGTATTCGGGGATGCGGCGGTAGAGCGGCCGGATCAGCGTGGATTCGAAAAGCATGCCGAACGCGCCGATGATCAGCGCTGCCAAGAACATGCTCGGCCAAAAACCGACGTGCGGCGCCAGCGTGAACGCCATGTAGGCGCCGAGCATGAAGAAGGCGCCGTGCGAAAAGTTGATGACGCCCATCAAGCCCAGGATGATGTTGAGGCCGAGGGCGACCAGAATGTAGAGCATGCCCAACGTCACGCCGTTGAAGAACTGATCGCTGACGTTGTGAAGCACCCCCGCCGATTCGGCGAGGTGTCCCAAACCCTTCCCAGCACACGCTCGATAGGGGGAAACCCTCAATCGCCAAGAACGTCGAGCTACCTGAGCCGGTCGTATTTCGACCCGGCCGCGTAGTGAGTTTCAGCGTCCAGGTATTGCCTCAGGCTAAGTAGTTTGAAATGGTTAGGAATAACGCAGGAGTATTAGGTGGTTGCTGGCAACGACGATGCCATGGAGCAACCAACCGGCAGCAACGTGCCACGCGCTCCGCGTAACCCGGAGTCCGTCGGGGGGCTCGGCGACGGCATCGCGCGTGACGGCATGGCCCCTCAAGACGGGGCGCACAATGGCGTGGCCCGTGACGGCGTCGCCAAGAGGTCCATCAAGATTGCGACCGTATCGCACACGCTCGATGCCGACATCGCAGAACGCCTCCGGCATTTCGCCTTCCGCGAACGCATCAGCGAAAGCGCGGTCATCGAGTTTGCCCTGCGCGAACTCTTTACCGACGGCGAAGACGCATCGCTCGGACAGCGTTTGAGGGAAGCCGGCGCCGCGTTGCGGCGCCGATCCTAAGCCCGGACCCCGCCGGCTATTAGGACTTGCGCCGGCGGCCCGCACCGCTGCGCCGCAAAGCCTCGCCGAGATCTTCGTCGTCGTGGCTCTGGCCGAAAAACTGAAGCAGCGAGTGTTCGATCACGGCGCTTTCGCTGATGCGTTGGAAAAACGCGAAGGCTTCCAAACGCTCGGCTAGCTCGAGGCTCAGTGTGTGCGAGACCTTGGCAACACTACTCCGCCGAGCAGGCGTGTGCTCGTGCGCCTCCGGGCCGCCTGCGACATCGCGCGGTGCCGGCGCCCGCCGGGGAGCCTGAAGGGGGCGACGGTCATTCTTCGGCATTTGGGTACTTGTTGGGTCGTCTTAGGTGGTTGCTTCCCAACGCCCTAGCAAGCGAGCGGCACGGGTTTTCGGGCGTCCCAGCCTCCCCTCGAAACTTCGCGAACACCTAACTCGGTTATCCCTAATATACTGCCGGGCTGGATTGTGACCGAAAACACTCTCAAAGGGTAAGTCGCGAAGGCCCGGCAAGCGTAAGTTGCACGGTTGAGCCTCATGAGGCGGCCGAGCGGGGAGTCTGACCAAACAAATGTCGATGTGGGAACCTTTCAC
>JACRTZ010000012.1 GCA_014304965.1 Vulcanimicrobiota bacterium
GAGCGCGGCAACGCCCGGTCCAAGCGACGGGTGCTCGAACCGCCGCAGTTCCCCGTCGAACGGGCGCCACCATATTTCCGAAAGCACGTTGCGCAGGTACTCGAACACGAGCACGCCGCGCGCCAGCGCGAACGCTTCGATTTTGGCGTCGCGCCGCTCGGCCACCAGCTCGTTCCAGGACGATCGCCGCGGTTCGAGCGGATCGGCTTCGAAGACCCTGAAGTTCGGAGCGCCTTCATTCGTGCGGACGAACAGACGATCGTCGCCCGCGACTGCATCGTAAAGCGCGTCCGGGCTCTCGATCACCGTGACGAAGTACGAATCGACGCCATGCAGGTCGGCGAGATACACGTCGTTGGAAATCCACCCGCGAAACACGCTGACGAGCAGCCAGCGGCCGTTCGACGACAGGCGGGGCGCCATGTATTCTTCTTTTTCGCGCCCCTCGCCGAAGACGAGCAGATCGTTCGAATAAGGCGTGCCCAGCGTGTGCAGATAGATTCGCTGATCGTAATCCGAGCCCGACGGAAAGCGCGTGTAGTAAAAGGCGTGTTCGTCGGGCAGCCAGGCGACGGCGCAGTGCCGCGTATCGGGAATCGTTTCGCCGAACGTTTGTCCGCGCATGACGTCGAGCAGATACAGCGTGCTGCGTTCGTCGCCGTTCGTGGACAAACCGAAAACCACGAGCGCACCGTTCGGGCTGGGATAGAACCAGTCGATCGCCGTCAAACCGCTCGGATCGAGCGTCAGCGGGTCGAACAGCATGCGATCGGCGTCTCCTTCGCGTACGAACAGCGCTGCTTGCTGCCGGCCGGGACGGCGCGCCACGTAGAAAGCCCGTCCGCCCGCGGATTCGGGACAGCCGATGGTGCCGCCGCCGAGCAGCACGCTCAGGCGCGCGCGCAGCGCGTCTCGCCCGGGCACCGCATCGAGCGCGGCGCGCGTGCGCGCGTTCTGCTCGCCGGTCCACGCGACCGTACGCGGATCGGTTCCGTCTTCCAAAAACTCGAGGGGATCGGCGCTCGTCGTCGGCATCGCTTCCTTTCGCATACCTTATCTCTTCGGCTCGCCGGCGTCGCGAACGATGCGCGACCAGCGATCGTAGACGTAGCCGATGTACTCTTTGGTCTCGCGGTAGGGCGGCGGACCGCGATAGCGCTCGACCGCGGCGGGACCCGCATTATACGCGGCCAGCGTGGCGGCGTACGGATCGTCGTAACGCCCTTCGTACTCGCGCAGGTAGTTCCCCAAAAGGACGCCGCCGCCGCGCATCCCGTCGCGCCAATCGAACGGATTCACGCCGTAGTCGGCCGCGGTGTCGAGCGTGAACTGCGCGACGCCGACCGCGCCCGCGCTCGACAGCGCGCTCCGGTCGAAGGCGGACTCCTGGAGCAGGACGGCCGAGAAAAATCCATAGTCCAAGCCGCTTCGCCGCGCCGTCCGGACGGCGTACGCAGCCATCAGTAAGGCATCGAAGTGATCGAGCCGTTCGTTGCTGCGTACGATCGAACGCGTGACGGCCAGAGCCGCCTTCGCCGGGACGCGGACGTCGTAGAGCAGGCGCAGACCCCGAACGGCCCCCCAGGGACGAGGGATTCTCGGACTGAGCAGGTCGTTACGGAGGACCTCGAGTGAGGCGCTCGTTACCTTACCTGGGTTCTGGGGAAAAGACGACTGCGGCGCGCTCGAGCAGGCGACCAGTAAAGCGAGCAAGAGCCCGCCTGCTGGGGGCAGGTGAGTTCGGCGAGCCGGCGCAACACGATAGCGGTCCTTGACTGACGGGAGTATCAACGTGCGTAGCGCGCTGAGCATGGCGACGAAGTGGTAATGTTTCTCGTATCGCTCGTCATCGTATTGGTCGTGGGCGATTTCGCCTCGACCTTCTTCTATCACGTGCCGCAACACATCTGGGGCAAGCTCCATCTTCGAACGCACCACGATCGCAGCCGGTCGTATTGGGATCACGCGGTCCTGTCCAAGGATCCCGAAATCTTGCTCGACGGCCTGCTCGGCGCGCTACCGTACCTCTTGATCGCCGCGGCGCTATGGCCGGTCTCAGCATGGTCGGCGGCCGGCGCGGTGACCGGCCTGCTGCTCGGACAGGGTCACGTGTGGTGGCGTCACACGGTTGAAATCGGATGGAAGAGTCCCGCGTGGCTCGTCCGGTTCGCGCGTTCGACCGGACTCGTTCTGCCCGAAGACCACGACGGCCACCATCGGAACCCCGATATCGAATTCGGCGACATTTTCCGTTTTTACGACGTGCCCGCCCGATACGCGCTCGCCTCGGTCCGCAGTTTCCAGCGCCGCCGGCGCACGGCGCTGCGCCGCCTCGAACGGATTCGCGCTCTGCGCCTCATGCGTTACACGCAGCGGGCTTAGCGCGTGACCAAGCGCATCCTGCTGTTGATTTCGGATACGGGCGGCGGACACCGCAGCGCCGCGACCGCAATCACCGCAGCGCTCGACGAGGTGCGCGAAGGTCCCAACGGCGGCGCACTCGTTCTCGAGCATCGCATCGAAGATGTCGCGGCGCATTGCACTTTTCCGCTCTCACAACTGGGGCCGGCCTACAGCGCCGCACTGCGCTTTGCGCCTCCAATCTACGGCGCGCTCTACTACGCAACGAACGGCCGGCGCCGCTTCAGGAGCGTCGTGCGTTTCTGCGAACCGCTCTACCGCGACCGCCTCAAGACGCTCTTTCTCGACTTCAAGCCCGACGTGATCGTGTCGGTTCATCCGCTGCTCAACCACGCCGCGCTGCGCGCGCGCGCAGACGCGGGCATGCTCGGCGTACCGATCATTACCGTGGTCACCGATCTCGGCAAGGTTCACGAAGGCTGGCTCGTTCCCGAAGTGGATGCGGTCGTCGTACCGGCGAGCGAAGTGTACGCGCGTGCGAAAGAACGCGGCATCCCGAGCGAGCGCATCTATCAGCTCGGGCACCCGGTCCATCCGAAGTTCGAAGACGTCACCGAGAGCAAGCTCGAGTTACGCAAGCGCCTCGGCTTCCCGCTCGATAGGACCGTCGCGCTCCTGATGGCCGGCGGCGAAGGTGGCGGGAAACTGCTTCCGACGACGCTCGCGCTTGCGAAATCGAAATTGCCGTTGCATCTCGTCGTCGTGACGGGCCGCAACGCCGCGCTGCGCCAGAAACTCGGCGAACTCGCCCCGTCGCTCGGAACGCCGATGACGATCCTCGGCTACTGCAACAACGTGCCCGAATTGATGCGCGCTTCCGATTTACTCGTCACCAAGGCGGGGCCGGGGACGATCGCCGAAGCGAGCGTCGCCGAAGTCCCGGTCGTCGTCTACGATTTCATTCCCGGTCAAGAGCGGGGCAACATCGATTACGTTCGGACCAACGGCATCGGGGTCGTGGCTCTGACGACGACGGACGTGGTCCGTTCGGTTCGCCGCATCGTCTCGAACTTAGAGCGCCTGCAGACGATGCGCATGCATCAGAGCACCGTCGCCCCGCGCGGCAGCTCGCGGCGCATCGCCGAGCTGATCGCATCGATCGCGGTCGGCGAGATGGAAGACGCGACGCCGCCGCCCGTCCGTAAGGCCGTCGCGCTCTAACTCGTTAAGGGGTTCGCATGGTCAAAGATATAGCGTTCATCGCCTATTCGGTCAAAGATGTGCCCCGCGCCACGGAGTTTTATCGCGATACGCTGGGGCTCACGCCAGGCGAATCGTTCGGCGATCGTTGGGTGGAGTTCGCTGTAGGCGGCACCACCTTCGGGATCGGCAACGGCGAGTCGCTAGGCATGATGCCCGGCGCATCGTCGGGGGCTGCGTTCGAAGTGGACGATCTCGCCGAGACGCGCGCGCGCCTCGAAAAAACCGGCATCGAGGTCACCGAGGTGCACGACTTCCCGGCTTGCTCCGTATGCTTTGCCACCGACCCGGAAGGCAATACGTTCGCGCTGCATCAGCGCAAGCCGCACTAACCGCGTTCGAGCAAACGACGGGACATCTTGAGCACCGCGCCGCGCGGTGCGGCGCGTAACGCAAAGGCACCGAACGCGTTGAGCGCGCCCGGGATGACGAGGCGCTTACCCGCCCGCATCGCACGGTAGCCGCTGCGCGCCACGCTCTGCGAGGTCGGCAACTTTCGGCCTGCAAACAGCGGCACGCCGCCCATCTGAGCGCGTTCTTGGAATCCGCTCTCGGTCGCACCCGGGCACAGACACGTGACGCTCACGCCCGTGCCGGAGAGCTCCTCGCCGAGCGCTTCGGAAAACGACAGGACGTACGCTTTGCTCGCGAAGTACACCGCCATCAACGGCCCGGGCTGAAATGCGGCGGTCGAAGCGACGTTCATGATGCGCCCGCGCTTGCGCTCGAGCATCCCGCGTACGAGCAGCTTGGTCAGTTCGGTCAACGTAACGACGTTGAGCAGCAATTCTTGCCGCTCGTCGTCGAGCGACGTTTCTGCAAATTGGCCGTACGTCGCGAAGCCGGCGTTGTTGACGAGCCAACCCACTTCGAGCGCGCGCGATTCGAGTTCGCCGGCGAGCCGCTCCGCGGCGCCTAGTTCACCAAGGTCGAGCGCGACGAACTGCGCGTCCACCCGGTAGGTCGCGGAAAGCCGCGCGCTTTCGGCAGCGAGCCGCTCGGCGTTACGCGCGACCAACACCGGCGCGATGCCGTCGCGCGCGAAACATTCGGCAAGCGCAAGACCGATGCCGCCGGAAGCACCGGTAACGAGCGCGCACTCGCTCACGCGCTCGTCACCTTGACAATCCCGCCGCGGTCGGCCATCTCGGCGGCGCCGATGGCGCCCGCGTCGTTACCGAGTTCGGCAATCGCGATGCGGGTCTGCCCGCGCGGCACCATCGTGGTCAGCTCTTCCACTTGGGGCTGCACCGCATCCAGCATGAATTGGCCGGCGCTCGAAACGCCTCCGCCGAGCGCGATCGTTTGCGGGTTGACGAACGCGATCACGTTTGCAAGGCCGCGCGCAAGATCGGCCGTATAGCAATTCCACGCAGCGACGCCGTGAGGATCGCCGGCCTCGGCCGCCTTGCGAATCGCCTTGGAACCGAGCTTTTCGCGCTTGCTCGACACGAGGTCGCTGCGCGGGAACGAACCCGCGACGGCGAGCGCGTGCCGGATCAATCCGGTGCCCGACGCTTGCGCTTCGAAACAACCGATCTTTCCACACGCGCAATAGAATCCGTCGGTCGCGCGAATCTGATGGTGTCCGATTTCGCCCGCACCCGCGGCGTTGCCGAGCAGAAGGCGGCCTTCGGCCACGATGCCGCCGCCGATTCCCGTGCCGAGCGTGAGCAACACGAAGTTGCGCGTGCCGCGGCCCGAGCCATAGGTGTACTCGCCCAGCGTCGCGCAGCGCGCGTCGTTGGCGACGAACACCGGCAGCGAGAATTCAGCGCGCAACCGTTCGCCGAGCGGAGCGTTGCGCCAGCCGAAGTTCGGCGAATAGCGAATTTCGCCGGTTTCGAGATCCACGTTGCCGGGCGAGCCGATGCCGATGCCTGAGGCTTTCTTGAAATCGCAGAGCACGTCGCCGATGACCTTCGCGACCGACTTGACGACCAGCTCGAAATCGCGGTCGAGGATATCTTGTTCCGAGCGCGCCTTGATGACGCCGTCCTCGATCGCGGCCGCCATCACGTGCGAGCCGCCCAGGTCCACCCCGATTGCCTTCATCTCATCCTCCGTTTGCTCGCTGCGAGCGCGCGCGGTCAGGTCCCTTCACGCGCGGCCGCGAATGACGCCGCATGATTGCCGAAGACGCGCTCCCGCAAACGCTCCTCGACAAGGTCATTGCGACGCGGCGCGACCTCCACGCACACCCGGAACTTGGATTCGAGGAAACGAGGACGGCCGCCATCGTCGCCGAGCGCTTACGCGGCCTGGGCCTCGACGTCCACGAGGGCATCGCGAAGACCGGCGTCGTCGGCGTCCTGCGGGGCAGCCGTCCCGGAAAGACGATCATGCTCCGCGCCGACATGGACGCATTGCCGCTTCCCGAGGAATCCGATGTCTCGTACCGCTCGACGAACGAAGGCAAGATGCATGCCTGCGGTCACGACGGCCACGTCGCAATGCTCCTGGGCGCCGCAGAGCTCGTTGCCGCACGCCGCGAAGACGTGGCCGGCACCGTCATGTTTTGCTTTCAGCCCGCCGAAGAAGGCAAAGGCGGCGCGCGCGAGATGGTGGCCGAGGGGCTGTTGGAGCGATTCGGCGTGGAGCGCGCGTACGGCTTGCACCTGTATTCGCAGCTGAAGACGGGAACGCTCGGCTTTCGTTCGGGGCCGTTCTATGCGTCGAGCGATTCGATCGAGATCACGATTCACGGACATGGCGGACACGGGGCGGCACCGCATCTCTCGATCGATCCGATTCTCGTCGCCGCAGAATTCGTCGCGTCGGTGCAAAAGGTCGTCAGCCGGCAAGTGGATCCGCTGGAGCCGGCGGTCGTTACGATCGGCTCGTTTCACGGCGGCACGACGCACAACGTGATTCCCAGTTCCGTCCGTTTGCTCGGCACGGTCCGAGCCTTCGACGCGGGCGTGCGCGAGAAGATGGCCGAGCGCATCGAGCGCGTCTTGCGCGGCGTCTGCGAAGCATCGAACGCGCGGTACGACTTCGACTACCTGTGGCGCTATCCGGTCACCTCAAACGACGTCGAGCAGACCGAGTACGCCCGCGCGCTCGCGGAGCGCACGTTCGGCGAAGAACGGGTCATCACGTCCGATCAGCACATGGGCGCCGAAGATTTTTCGTTCTTCGCCCAAAAAGTGCCGGCGTGCTTCTTCGTCTTAGGCGCCGGCAGTGATGCGCGCACGAGCTTTCCGCATCATCACGGAAAGTTCAACATCGATGAAGCAGCGCTCGAAACCGGCGTGCGCATGATGGCCGCCCTCGCTTTGAAGGCACCACAAGACGCACCCTGAGGCCGCTACTTCGGAATGGTGACTTTGTTCGAGGATGCGTTGAAGCCCGAGTAGAGCACGGTCAGCTGATCGGTCTTGCAGCGCATGACTCGATAGGTCGTGAGGTCGTAATTGCAGGTCTCGCGCGAGCCGTCGTTCTTGAACGTGTAGCCGAAAGTGCCGGCTTTGCGCCCGTTCACCGTGGCGTTGGGCAGCGTGACGAGCGCGTTATGGTTGATCCGCAGATTGCGCAACAGCCCCGCGATGTCGAACCGCAGGTTGTCGGAGGCCGTGTCGGACTTCTCCCACTTGCCGTTGTTGAAGATCCAATACTTGCCGCCGGCAAAGACCGTCTTGACCGGCTTGCCCTCAAAGACCGTCGAAACCGCATACCTGTCGGGCGCAACGTAGACGCCGTTCGACCGCACCGAACCGAGAACGGTGATCTTATAGGATGCGATCTTCGCATACGTGACCAGCAGCTTGTCTCGCAGGGCGTCGGCCGGCGACCCCGCCGCCGCGGCCGGGACTGCCGCGGAAGCCAGCAGCAACATTACAAGCAAGCGGGCGAAGAAAGCGTTCATCTGGGTGGGACCCTCCGTCATCTCGGTCAACGGCGTTCTCTGCTCCGCTCGTTCCATTCCCGCTAGCGCCCCGCTCGACCGGGGCTCTCGCGCCCGCGTCAAGAACACTGCCGTATGCAAGAGCCGATCGATCTCATTTCCCATACCGCCATGCGCGAATTGCGCGCCTTTACCAAAAAGACAGGCCAGCCCACGACGCTCGAGCTCGTCGACCTCGCGCCGATGGAGCACGTGACGGAGATCGAGATCGACGAAGAACATATTACGATCACGTACGGCGAAGAGACCAAGCAGTACTACAACGCCAAAGAACTCCGCTCGCGCGAATGGTCGTACAAGTACAACGACGATCCCGAATTCGTCAAGGCGATCGGCGCGGTTATCGAACTCGCCCGCAAGAACATCCGTAACCTTCCGGAAAACATCGCCTGCCCGCCGGGCTGCGCCGACTGCTGCAGCGGCTACGAGCCGTTCGTCAGTAAAGCCGACGTTCAGCGCATCGCGGATCATTTCAAGATGTCGTACAAGGATGCGTTCGACGAGTACGTCGTGCCGCGCACATCGGCGGACGGTTTTAGCGTCGGTTACCTGCGCAAAGTCACCGACGACATCGCTTCGAAATGCATTTTCCTCAAGGGGTCGGGCTCGGGGAAGTATTACTGCGGCATCTACTCCGCGCGGCCGCACGATTGCGGCGCATTCACCCCGGTCGGCTGCGACGACGTGGATACCAAGATCAAGCGCAACAGCGGCTTCGCCCCCGGCTCGCCGTTCGGACCGAAAGACCGGCCCCGCCGCAGCCGCCGCTAGTCTGCTAAACGCCCCACGCCAGCCGAGCAACGCGTGAAATCCTACGACGCGATCGTGATCGGCGGCGGCCACAACGGCTTGGTCACGGCCGCCTATCTGGCGCGAGCGAAGCGTTCGGTGCTCGTGCTCGAGCGGCGCTATCTCGTCGGCGGCGCGTGCGTGACCGAAGAGACGTTTCCGGGTTACAAAGTTTCGACGGCCGCCTACGTCAACAGCCTGTTCCGTCCCGAAATCGTTCGCGACCTCAAACTGCACGCGTACGGCTTCGAACTGCTCGAACGCAATCCGTCGTCCTTCTCGCCGTTTCCCGACGGGCGATCTTTAATGCTCGGCGCAGACGCGACGTTCAACGAGCGCGAAATCGCCAAGTTCAGCGCGCGCGACGCGGAGCGATATCCGCAGTACGTGGCGATGCTCGAACGCGTCGCTGCGCTCGTGGAGCCGACCTTGCTCCAAACGCCGCCGAACCCGGTCAAACCAGGACTTGGCGATATGCTCGAGTTCGGTCGCCTGGGCAAAAGCGCGAAGGCGCTCGGCAGCGCAATGGGCGAAGCGGTAGAAATCCTCACGGGTGCGGCACGCCCGATCCTCGACCGCTGGTTCGACTCCGAGGAACTCAAGGCGACCCTCGCAACCGACGCCATCATCGGCGCGTTCGCTTCGCCGAGCATGCCGGGAACCGCGTACGTGCTCTTTCACCACGTGATGGGTGAGACGAACGGCGCGCGCGGCGTGTGGAGTTACGTCAAGGGCGGGATGGGCGGCTTAACGCAAGCTCTCGCGGCCGCCGCACGCGATCTCGGCGTCGAGATTCGCACCGACTGCGAAGTCGCGCGCATCGCCGTACGCGACGGGCGGGCGACCGGCGTCGTCCTCGCAAACGGTGAGGAACTGCAAGCAGGCTGCATCGCGAGCAGCGTTGACTGCCGGTTGACCTTCGAGCAGTTCATGGATCCCTCGCAACTGCCGCCCGATTTCGTGGCCGAACTTAACCGGATCGACTACAGCAGCGCGTCGGTCAAGATCAACGTGGCGCTGGACGCCCTCCCCGATTTCACCGCATATCCGGGCGCGCAAGCCGGACCGCAGCATCGCGGCACGATCCACCTCTGCCCCGACCAAGACTACATCGAGCGGGCCTACGACGAAGCGAAGTACGGGCGAGCGTCAACGCGGCCGGTCGTCGAATGCACGATTCCCTCCGCCGTGGATCCCACCGTCGCGCCGCCCGGCAAACACCTGATGTCCATGTTTTGCCAATATGGTCCGTACGCGCTCGACGGCGGTTGGACCGAAACGGCGAAGAACGATTTCGCCGAGCGCTGCTTCGCCGTCGTCGAAGAGTACGCACCCGGGTTCAGGGCGAGCGTCCTGGACCGGCAAATCTTGAGCCCGCCGGATATCGAACGCACCTTCAACCTCACCGGCGGCAACATCTTTCAAGGAGCGATGAGCTTGAATAAGCTGTTCATGTTCCGGCCGGCGGCGGGCTACGCAAACTACCGAACGCCGATCAAACATCTGTACCTCTGCGGCGCGGCCGCGCATCCCGGCGGCGGCGTGATGGGTGCGCCGGGCTGGAATGCCGCGCGCGAGATCTTGAAAGCAGGCCGATGAAACCGAGCGACGCGACATTCCTTCGCAACGCGTCCCCCTCTCGCTTCGGCGAACCCGGGGAAAGCGCGCTGCCGCCCGACATCAGCGACGTGTACGAAAAGAATCGTGCGAAAATCGGTTTTGTTCCCAACGTCTTTCGCGCATACGCGCGGCGCCCCGAACACTTCCGCGCGTTCATGCAATATCACGACGTCCTCATGCGCGGTCCGAGCGGCCTCTCGCGTGCCGAACGCGAGGCGATCGTGGTCGCCGTGTCCGGCGAAAATCGCTGCCTCTATTGCGTGGTCGCCCACGGCGCGGCACTGCGCGTTATCGGCAAAGACGCGGTGCTCGCCGAACAGCTTGCGGTCAATTGGCGAACTGCGGACCTGACGCCGCGTTTGCGAGCGATGCTCGCGTTTGCATCGCGCGTGAACGAACCGGGGTTCTCGGCGAGCGACGAGGAGTTGGACGCCCTGCGCGCTGCAGGTTTCGCTGACGACGATATTTGGGATATCGCCGCCGTGGCCGCGTTCTTCGGCTTCTCCAACCGCATGGCCGGGCTCATGAACATGCGCCCGAACGACGAATTTTATACGATGGGCCGTTAGGCCCAGACTGGGGCAAACAAGCGAGCCTTTCGCGAACGCAAGCACGAACGAGCGCGGTCGGTTCGCCGCGATTGTGGGCATAGCATGAAGATGGAGTCCACGAACTCACCGACGCCGCACGACGCGAGGGCAACCGAGCAACCGGTCGCGCCGAACAAAGACGATCACCGCGACGCCAAGCGGGCGGAGCGGGGCGGAGACGTCTGAGAGCCGCACCAACGACATGCAGGTTGACGGATTTTCCGAGGATCGCGTTGACGCGCCGTATATGCGGCGGCGCGGGAACGGAGCGGTGATCGCTATGAAATACCAGCTCAATTCGAGCTCCGTTGAAGTCGGGCACCTGCGCGGCGCAATCGCGCGCGAACTCGCGGAGCAGGCGGAGCCAAAAGCCGACATTCCCGCGGCGGAATTAATCGTCGGCGAATTGATTTCCAATATCGTGCGCCACGCGCCCGGCGATTTCGAGCTCTCGCTCGGCTGGGATGCGGACGGCTTCGCCACGCTCGACATCCGCGATCGCGGAGAACCGTTCGCGTTCCCGCGTCCGCCCACGCCCCCGACGCAAGCCGGGGGTCATGGGCTGAACTTGGTGCGAGCGTTAGCCGTGCGCGTTTCGGTTCGTCACGAAAACGACGGCAACGCGATTCGGGTCGTGTTGCCCGTCCGGCGTCGCGCTTAAGTTTTCGGCGCGTTCGGCTTGGGCGAAGGCTCCGCCGGTTGCGGGTCGAGCCGCTGGCCGTGGGCTACGTCCTCGCGCTGCGCCGGCGACGGCATGTCTTCTTCGGTCAGTTCGTTCTGCCAAGCTCCGTCTTTCGGCGAGCCGCTCTTGGGCGGATCGGGGCGGTGCCCGCTCACGAACTCTTCCCCGACGCCTTCTTGCGAGCGCCGGCTGCTTTCGCGCGTTCCACCTTTTTGCCGCTCGTGCGACAATATTTTCGTGCCATTCGGCCTCCTTGAATAGCGGTACGTCGTTCGTGTATACCCGAACGCGGCAGCTATGAAGCCGCTGCTCCGGTTGCGAGTAGGCGAGCGGCGGGCGAGCGATCCAAGTGCGCGAGGAGGTCGGCCGGATCGTCGTACACTGCGGCCGCGTCGAGCCGTTCGTCGGACCAGCCGCCGCAACGCACCGCGACGATCGTGACGCGCGCGCGTCGCGCCGCTTCGCAATCGTAGGGCGTATCGCCGATCATGAACGCCCGCTCCGGCGGCACGCCGGCTTTCTGCAGGGCCGCCTCGACGATGTCGGGCGCCGGCTTCGACGTTTTCGCATCGTCTTTTTTTGACGCCGCCTCGATCAGGTCTGCGACACCGGCCGCTCGCAGCAGCGCGCCAAGTTCTTCTTCGCTCGCGGACGTCGCCACGACGATTTTCAGTCCGCGCGCGCGTAAAACTTCGACCAGCGCTCGCGCGCCCGGCGTCGGGGCGAGCCGCGGGAGATACTCGCTAAGAAACATCTCCGTGCGGCATTTGGCGATGGACTTTCCGGCGGCACTTTTGTGGTCGAGACCGGCCACCTCGCGCAAGATGCGGTCGCCGCCCATGCCGATGAGCGGCCGCAGTCGCGCGAACGGGACGTCGTATCCCGCTTGCCGTAACGCCCGCGACCACGTCTCCGCGTGCGCATCATTGCTGTCGAGCAGCGTTCCGTCCACGTCGAGCAGGACGGCATTCCGTAAAGCGCTCACCTCACCGTTTTACACGCCAAGCCCAGGATTAAACGCGGGCGTCCGGCAAGCAGCCCTTCCGCGACGGAGCGAGCCGATTGGACCACTACCTCAAGAGCATCGAGCGGCGCGATCGCTTCTTCGATTCGATTGCCGACGCGATTCCTCAAATTGTCTGGCGTTGCCGCGCCGACGGCTGGCGTGAGTATTCGAACGCGCGCTACGCGCTCGCGGTCGTCGTGCCCGTCGAGGCGTCGCACGGCTGGGGCTGGCTCGATTTTCTCCATCCCGAAGACGTCGCCGAAGCGCGCCATACGTGGATGCGGGCGTTACGCAATCCCGAGCCGTTTAGCCGGGAATACCGGATGCGCAACGTGCGTAGCGGCCGCTACCGATGGTACCTCGTGCGATGCCAGCCGCTCTTCGACGAGAACGGAAAGCTCGAGGGCTGGTCGGGCACGAGCACCGACGTTGACGAAAGCAAACGGCACGAGACAGGCCTGAGGATGTTGACCGGCACGGGCCGCCTACTGATCGGGGCGCACTAGAAGCAGGAGGCATATCGCGCGACGCTGCGCGGCATAGCGCCGTCCTTTGCGGATTTCGCAGCCGTTTTTGCGCTCGGCAGCGACGACGCGCTCTCGCTCGAAGCGAGTTCGTCCGAGAACGCCCCCGACGGATTCGACGGCACGTCGCAGTGGTTTGCCGCGCAGGCGCCCGCAAACGGTTTCGTCGCGCCGATGCTCGCAGGCGATCGACGGATTGGCCAGCTCGCATTTTTTCGAAGCAGTTCGTCGCCACCGTTCGATTCGCATGAGGCGGCCATTTTTTCCGAAATCGCGCAGCGTTTGGCCATGACGCTGCGCAACGTAGAAGCCTACGAACACGAGCGGCGCGTCGCCGAAAGCTTTCAACGCGCGGCGTTGCCCGTGCGCTTGCCCTCGAGCGAGTCCGTGCGCTTCGACGCGCATTACGAAGCGGGACGCAGCGAGGCGCTCGTCGGCGGCGATTGGTACGACGCGGTCGAACTGATGGGCGGCCGCGTGCTCGTCTCCATCGGCGATGTGTCCGGAAGCGGCTTGGCGGCCGCGGTCACGATGGGGCTCGTGCGGCAATCCATTCGGGCGGCGGCGCAAGCGGTGCCCGATCCGGCAGCGATCTTAGAAGCGGCCGACCGCGCGCTGCGCGCGGAAAACCCGGACCATATCGTGACGGCGTTCGTTGGGATTTTCGACGTATGCACGAACGATTTTTGGTACGCAAGCGCCGGACATCCGCCGGCACTCCTCCGGCAGCCCGACGGAACGGTCGAAGAACTGCGAACGCCCGGGCCGCCTCTGGGTTTGCGCCGGCGACGGCACGCCGCAAGTTCGGAAACGACCCGGCTGCTGCCCGATTCGCTCGTGGTGCTGTATACCGACGGCTTAATTGAAGCCACCCGCGACATTCTTGCGGGCGAGCGGCAGCTCCGCGAGGCGCTGGCGGACCCCGCGCTGCTCGATAACGCTGCCCCGGCTGAAGCGCTGCGGCGCATCCTGCTGCCCGGGGGTTCGCACGACGACGTGGCGATTTTGACGATTCGTACTCGCGACCAAACGTTGTCCGCCGGAACCGGGCTCCCATCGCGCGCATGGCGCTTCGCGAGCGCCGATGCGGCGGCCGCTGCCGAGGCTCGCCGCGAATTCAACGAACTCTTGCGCGAAACACCCTTCGATCCGGGGCAACTCGAGAGCGCCGAACTCATCTTCGGCGAGATGGTCGGCAATGCGGTCAAACATACGAGCGGCGACATTGAAGCCCGCCTCTCGTGGACGGGTGCCTCCCCCGTCCTTCATGTCTTAGACGAGGGTCCGGGTTACGGCCACCTCGGCGCGAATCCGCCGAACGCCCTCAG
>JACRTZ010000078.1:0-5695 GCA_014304965.1 Vulcanimicrobiota bacterium
TTACACCGACGCGCCGCCGCTCGGCGGCAGCGGTGGCCGCATCGCGTGCGGCGAGATCGGTCCGCTGCGCGTTTCGCTCCAACCTTCCGAAATGTCAAAGGCGCCCGAGCAAGTAGCCTCGACGGTGCCTTCGAAGAGCGTGTTTCCCAGCGGCTTGCAGATAAAGACGAATAGCCGGAGCACGTTCCAGCGTGACGACCTCAAGATATCGGCCGACAAAATGACGTTTGACGGATCATCGAAGATCATGCACTTTCAAGGCAACGTCATCGTCGTTTCGAGAACGCAGAATATTGAAAGCTCATCTGCGGACTTTAACTTTCAGACCGGTGAGATCCGTGCTGAGGGTAAAGTGCTGATTCAGGGCCCCAAAACGTAAGTCCAAGTAGAAGACAAAAAGAGCGGCCTCGGAGCAATCCGAGGCCGTTTTCGTGAATAGGGCGGTATGCCGAGTCCGCCGTTCGTCGCTGTCGATCACGTCCAACTCGCGATGCCGCCGGGTGAAGAAGCGCGAGCGCGTTCTACGTCGCGGTGCTCGGAATGGAAGAGATTCCCAAGCCCGCGGAATTGGCGAAGCGCGGCGGCGCCTGGTTTCGGAGCGGCGCGGTCCAACTGCATCTCGGTGTCGAGTCCGATTTCGTGCCCGCGAAGAAGGCGCATCCCGGCTTGCGCTGCGCCGCGCTCGACGAACTCATTAAGCGACTTGAAGCAGCGGGTCATGAAGTGACCAGAGGTGGGCGCTTCGAGGACGGCGCGCTCCACGCATACGTCAACGTCCGTTCGGCAACCGCCTCGAGTTGATCGGTACCTGAGTTCAGCAACCTCTGAAGAGCTCGATGTAGGTCAGGCGCCTCTTTTCAAAGGCGAAGTTCTGCGTTTGACCGCACGACGGGCTCGGCGTTGAAGTGGTCGGCGGCCATGGATATCGGACATAATATGTGAGAAGCCCCGATTCGGGAAGCGCCGTTGCTTTCAACAGCGGCGCTGCGCCGTACAGCTTCCGGATGCGCCCGATTGAATCTCCCAAGTGCGCACCGATTTTCGTTCTGATGTGGGACAAATCGCGTGCGGCGAGATGCTTCGGCGGCAGGGAAACACCCGACGCAAGGACCTCTCGGCCCCACGAACAGCAACCTTCCTGGAAGTACGTAAAGCGATGGCGGTAGTCGTAAAAAGCGTTGCCTTTGGGCGGTCCGGCGTTTCCGTAGGTGAACCAGGTTCCCGCCAAAGCATTGATCGGTGTACCTCGTTCGATAAATTCATCGTGCCGGAGTGTCGTGACAAAGGAGTGATGCGCGTTGAACGGGTCGCCGGCGCGAGGAAGCCAGCGGCCGATTTCGGGACTGTAGGCTTTCCCGTAGAATTTCGGACCGCCGCTTCCACCGCTCCACGAGTACGGGTCGGGTGTCGCAGCGACCAGTACATCGTCCCCAACACGAGCACCGCTACGCTATGCGCGCGCATATCAAACGTGCAGGTAGCGGCTCAAAACGTCGGTGTTGCCGCGCAATTCGTCCGGCGTGCCTTCGTAGCGAATCTGGCCTTGGTCGATCACGTAGCAACGGTCCGCGACCGACAGCGCGCTGTAGAAATTCTGCTCGACCAGTAAGATGGTCATGCCCTTCGACTTGATCTCGCGAATGATCGCCTCGACCTCGCGGACGATGAGCGGGGCGAGCCCTTCGGTTGGTTCGTCGAGTAGCAGTAACTTCGTGTCTTGAACGAGCGCGCGGGCGATCGCGAGCATCTGCTTCTCGCCGCCCGAAATCTCGTCGCCTTTGTTCGCCGAACGTTCTTGCAGACGTGGAAAATGCGCGTAGACTTCGTCGAGCGACCATCCGGGGCGCGCGGCCGTGATTTGGGCGAGCTTGAGATTCTCCGCCACCGTGAGGTTCGTGAAAATGCGGCGTTCCTCGGGGACGAGTGACACGCCGGCGCGGGCGTTGCGCATCATCTCGCGGCCGGCGATGTTCGTGCCTTCGAACATAACCCGGCCCGAGCGCGGTGGCACCCAGCCCACGATGGACTTCAAGGTCGTCGTCTTACCGCCGCCGTTGCGTCCGAGCAGCGCGACCGTTTCGCCGCGGTCCACGCGAAGGTCCAAGTCCTTGAGGATGTGGCTATCGCCGTAATAGGTATTGATGCTCTCAACCGACAGAATCGTCTGCTTGCCGGTCGCGGGCGTTGCGGTCGTGCTCACGGATTTGCCTCCGTGTGCGGCGCCGCAGGCGGGGCCGACGACGGGACGGCATCGGCCACGTGGCCGCCGAGATACGCTTCTTGCACGAGCCGGTTGGCGCGGATTTCAGCGGGCGTTCCTTCGGCCAAGACCTTGCCTTGGTGCAGCACGGTGATCGAGTCGGAAATGCCCATGACCAAATCCATATCGTGCTCGATGATCAACACCGTCATCCGTTTCGCAAGGGCCCGAATCAAACGGTCGGTCTTATGAATTTCGTCTATGGACATGCCCGCGACGGGTTCGTCGAGCAGTAGAAGTTCCGGCTGCGTCGCGAGCGCGACCGCGATGTCGAGCCGTTTCTTGTCGCCGTGCGAGAGCGAACCCGCGCGCGTGGTCGCGACGTTGCTGAGATCGAGCTGCTCGAGCGCGTCGTGAGCGATGTCGTCCACCTGTTGCAAACGGCCGGATCGCCGCAAGAACTCGGGCGCAAACATCCCTTGAACCCGCGCGAGTGCGGCCAGGCGGACGTTTTCGAACACGGACTCGTCAGGATAGATGCTGGCCGTCTGAAACGCCTTGGCGATGCCGCTCGCGACCCGCTGCGGGCCGGGCATGCGCGTGATGTCGCGGCCTTTGAAGTAGATCGTGCCGGCGCTCGCCGAGCGCAAGCCGGACAAAACGTTGAAGAACGTCGTCTTGCCCGCGCCGTTCGGCCCGATCACCGCGCGCAATTCACCCGCGCGCACCTTGAAATCAATGTCGCTATTTGCGCCGAAAGCGCCGAAGAATTTCGAGAGCCCCTTGGTTTCGAGAATGATGCCTTCGGTCATCGGCTTGGCTTCGGGTAGCGAATCCGACGGTCGGAAGCGCGGCTGATACGCGAACTCCGAGGGCTGCGGAATCGATCCGAGTAGACCCTTGGGCCAGAACGCAATCACGGCGACGAAGATGACGCCTTCGATCAAACGCCAGGCTTCGCCGAAATGCTGATTGCCGCTAATGACGTTCTGCAAGTATTGGATGATCGCGGTGCCGAGCAGCGGACCGAACAGTGTCTTAACGCCGCCGACGACCGCATAGATGACGAACGAACCGCTCGTTTCGACGTCGAGCGAATCCACCGCGATCGAGGTGTCGAACAACCCTTTAAGCGCGCCCGACAATCCGGTGAGCACACCCGCGATCGTAAACGCGGCGATCCGGTAACTCTTCGAATCGAAGCCGACGAAAGTCGAGCGTTCCTCGTTTTCGCGAATCGCCGCCAAGATTTCGCCGTACTGCGAGCGCGTGAGGGTCCGGACGAAGGCAAGGACCCCCAGCACGACGACCGCCGAAAACGGATACCAGTACGTGACGTCGTGCAAATTCCCGAAGATGCCGAGGTTGAGGTCGGGCAATCGCTGGGTGAGATCGAGCGACCAGGGGCCGAAGGTCAGCGGCGGCGCCGTGATGCCTTGCAGGCCGTCGTCGCCGCGCGTCAGCGACCGCCACTGAAAGACGATGAAGAAGAACATCTGCGCGAACGCGAGCGTGAGCAACGCGAAGTAGATGCCGTACAGCCGCACGGTGAGCATGCCGATCAGCAGCGCCATAACGCCGACGAACACAACGGCAAGGAGAATCCCAAGCCAGATGCTGTGGACTTGCGGGAAGAAACGCGAGACGGTCAAGAGCGCGACGTAAGCGCCGACCCCGTAAAACATCGCCTGGCCGTACGAAAGCAAGCCCGCGTAGCCGAGCAGCAGGTTGAACCCGATGGCGCCGATGCCGAGCAGTAAGATCTGCGTCGCCAAGGCCGGGTAGCCGCCGATCGGATGGATGACGAACGGCAACAGCACGAGCCCGAGCGCCGTCAGCGCGTAAAATTGCCAGTCCTTCATCCGCGAATGAGCTCGCTCTCGCCGAAGAGACCGGACGGGCGAACCATCAGTACGATCGCCATCGCAACGTAGATGACGATGTCGCTTGCGGGCGCGGAGATCAAGGTCGTGAGGCTTTGCAGTTCGCCGACGAGCAGACCGCCGGCGACCGCGCCCCAAAAGCTGCCGAGGCCGCCGATGACGATCACGACGAACGAGGGCACCAGAAAGTAGAAACCGGTGTTCGGGTCTACGTTGTAGATCGGGCTCGCGCCCGCGCCGACGAGCCCCGCGATCGCGCCGCCGAGCGCGAAGATGACGGTGGAGGCCTGGCGCACGTTGCCGCCGAGCAATTGCACCATCGTGCGGTCGCGAATGCCGGCGCGCACGATCAGCCCGTAGTTCGTCCGTTCGATGAAGAACCACACCGCGAAGATCAACACCACAATGCCGAGCGCAAAAATCATGCGGTACGTCGGATATTGCGTGAAGCCGAGATTGAACGAAGACTTTAACCAGAATGGAATCGCATAGGACCGGGTCGTTCCCGTGAAGATCAAGCGCAGCGATTCCTGAACGACGATGGCGATCCCAAAGGTGATGAGGATCTGTGCCGTCGGATTGCGGTCGTAGAAGCGGCGCAAGAGTGCGAAATCGAGGATGACCGCAAATATCGCGACTGCGATCGGGGCGGCGATCAAACCGAGGGGCAGGCCGAGGTGCTCGGTGACGACGAGCCCGACGTAGGCGCCGATCATGTAAAACGCGCCGTGCGCGAAATTGACCAGGCGCAGCATGCCGAACACGATGGTCAAACCGAGCGCGATCCCAACGTAGGCGAGACCGCGAATGAGTCCGTCGAGTAACGTGCCCGGCAGTTGGGACAAGATGGCGTCGATCGGTGCGTCCCCCGTGAAAACAAAAGGACCGGCCCCCGCAAGAGGAGCCGGTCCTCGCTAGGTACGCCCTAGTTATTCGCTAGGCGGCCTCGATCTTGCACTTGCTTTCGCTCTGCGGGATCGAGACGGAATCCCCGCCGTGCACTTCGAGGACTTTGGCGTAGGCGAACGCCGGCTGTTCCGTTCCGCGCTGCGCGGTCGGGACGCCCTCGAGCACGAGGCAGCTGTTGATCCCTTGATGGTCCCACGAGCGCCAGTATTCGGGTTCCTTGGTGGCGGTGAACTTGTGGCCTTCCATCTTCGCGATGAACTTCTCGGGATCGAGGCTCCCGGCGCGTTCGATGCCGCCCTTCCACTGATAGATGTTGGTGTACGCGTTCTCGGCGCCGTTCGAAGGCGGTACGCCGTACAGCTTGATGAAGGCGTCGACGAACTTCTTGGCGGCAGGATACTTTTCGGCGTGGTACTTCCAGTAGAACGGCGCCGTCGTGACGACGTTGTCGAAGTTGTCGCCGGTGCCTTTGGCCATATACTCGTCGGCGAGCGGCACGAGAATCTTCGTGGACTTCGTCAGCCCGAACGACGCCGCTTGGTTGAGCGCATTGATCATGTCGCGGCCGAATTCGGTGATGACGAGCACGTCGGGCTTCGCGGCCTGCGCTTGTTGCAGCGCCGAAGCGAAGTCTTGCGTGCCGAGCGGCATCAGGACGTTCTTGATCGTCTTGGCGCCCTTGGGTTCGAGGACGGCGACGAGA
>JACRTZ010000078.1:5705-13889 GCA_014304965.1 Vulcanimicrobiota bacterium
GGCCCCACGTGTAGTCGGCCGTGATGTGGAACCAGCGGCCCGTGCCGTACTTGCTCAAGAGCGTTTGCGCCATCGAGCGCGCCGACATGTGCGCGTTGTTGTAGCGGCGGAAGGTGTGTTTGTGGCAGCTCTCGTTCGTCGTTTCGTCGCCGTGCGTGAGCGTCGCCATGAAGATCGTTTTCTTCTCTTGGCACTTACCGGAGACGGCGACGGCGGTACCCGTGCTCGAACCGCCGGTAATCATGATTGCGCCGTCGCGGTCGATCATGCGCGTCGCATTTTCGACGGCGGGGCCGGGCTTGGTCTGGTCGTCGCCGATGACGTACCGGATCTTCATGCCCATAACGCCGCCCGCGGCGTTAATTTCGTTGACGGCCATCTTGTAGGCGCGAACTTGATCGGCGCCCTGATCGGAATAGGGGCCGGTCAGCGGGACATCGAGTCCGATGACGACCTCTTTCATCGGCGCTGCGATGACGTTGATGGACGCAAAGGTCGCGGCCGACGCTGCGACGCCGCCGCCGATGAACTGGGCGCGGCTCGGTTTCAATGAATGCTTCACCGGAACTCCTCGTTTTTGCGAAATCGCTGAACAGGGGATGAAACCGCAAACGGAAGTCCCGCGCGGTTGCCTGGCAAAAATCCGTTAGAGGGTCGGTTCGGTTTCCCTGCCGGAAAGGTCGCGGGCTCCTCATGAGAGATTATGCGTATCTGCATGATGGAAGCCGCTCTGAATCGTGGTCTTGCGGCAGGCGCTCTCGCTCTGGCCTGCATCGTCGCGTGGTCTCGCCTGCGTTGGCGACGTCTTCACTCGCCGCGCTGCGGCTCGATCCGACGCCGGCGGGCGGCTCGACCTTGACGATCCAGTTTCAAGCCGGCGCGCGCTGAAGTGATCGCGCGGTTCCCGGCGG
The DNA here is from genome assembly GCA_014304965.1 of Vulcanimicrobiota bacterium. Classification (GTDB taxonomy): domain Bacteria; phylum Vulcanimicrobiota; class Vulcanimicrobiia; order Vulcanimicrobiales; family Vulcanimicrobiaceae; genus Cryoxeromicrobium; species Cryoxeromicrobium davisii. The sequence continues at coordinate 6,617 of JACRTZ010000078.1, forward strand.
GCGTCGTCGCGCCGGCGCTCGCGATGGCCGTTCTCGGCGCGTGCGCCTCGAAGGTGCCGCCGATTGCGAAGGCCGTCGCGACCGAAGCGCACTGCGGGGCGGGGCAACTGCGGCCGACCGCGGTTGCCAGCGTCATGACCTCGACCGACGATAAGATCTTGCCGGAACGGCCGACCGGGGAAGGTGCGCGCCGCGAAGTGCGCGGCGCGGGCGGCGCCATCCTACGCTGGAACGGTCAGCCACTCAAACTCGATCGGACTTCGGCCGCGCTCGGCGAGACGGACGGTTACGCGCGAGTGCGCGAAGCGGCGGTGCCGTTCGTTCCCGAAGGCGCGACCACCCGAAAGATCTACTTACGCGTTCGGGATCACGGCTTCGACCGCTGGATTGCAATGACGGCATTCGACGTGCAAGACATCTGCGTCGAGGGCCGCCGCCAGCCGTAGCCGGCGCCGACCGCTTAGTTCGGTTTGCCGCCGCCTGCGAGGCGGCGTAGATCGTTGCCGATCAGATGTTCGACGAGCAGCGCCACGAGCAGCGTGAAGATCTCGATCGGCGCGAAGTCCATCGGATTGGAAATAACCGGATAGAGCAGCACCGTCGCCGCGGCGACGAACGTGAGCCCGACCCCGAGTCCGACGAGTCCGGCGAAGAGTGCGGCCGGGGAATGCATCGCGGCGGCGAGGTCGCGTAAGAGCGCCGTCGGAGCGCGGGTGCCGACGTTCCATACGACGAGAGCGAGCGTGTCGAGCACGATCGCGCCGGCGAGCCGAAGGACGGTTTCGGCGAGGTCGCTCAAGGCCGCGAGGCGGTCGTTCCGGTGACGTCTTCGTCGGGCCAGCCCGCAATTTCGCCGAGCGCCGCGCTCTTGAGCACCTTGAGGCCCAGGGTCGCGCACTTCATGCGCGTTGGGCTGATGCCGATGCCGATGTTTTCCAAGACCTTCGAGATCGGCAGCCGCGCCACGTCCTCGAGTTTTTGGCCTTTGATTTCTTCGGTCAGCATCGACGCGGAGGCCTGGGAAATCGCGCAGCCTTTGCCGGAAAAGCGCACGTCTTTGACGCGGCCGTCCTCGATCTCGAGTTCGAATTTGATCTTGTCGCCGCAGAGCGGGTTGAGATCTTCGGCGCTGGCATCAACGCGCTCGAGGTGGCCGAAATTGCGCGGGTTGCGATAGTGGTCGAGGATGTATTCTTTGTAAAAATCTTCCATACGCGGTGGTTAGGCGAGCTTGAAGATCTGCGCGGCTTTGTGCAGTGCCGAGATCAGTTGCTCGACGTCTTCTTCGGTGTTGTAGAGATAGAAGGACGCGCGCGCCGTCGCGGGCCAGCCCATCTTTTCCATCAGCGGCATCGTGCAATGGTGTCCGGCACGCACGGCAACACCTTCGACGTCGAGGAGCGAGGCGAGATCGTGCGCGTGAATGTCGCCAAAGTTGAACGAGATGATCCCGCCGCGCTCGGTGCCGGCCGGCGGGCCGTACACGGCGAGCCCGCGTGGTTCGAGTTCGCGTAAGCGCTCGAGCGCGTAGGCGGTGAGGCTGCGCTCGTGGTCGCGAATCCAGCCCATGCCGATCTCTTGCAGATAGTCAACGGCCGCACCGAGCGCGACCGCGTCGGCGATGTTCGACGTTCCCGCTTCGAACTTCCAGGGAATCTCGTTGAACGTCGTCTGCTCGTAGCCGACGCTTTTGATCATATCGCCGCCGGTCAGGAACGGCGGCATCGCTTCGAGCAGCGCGCGCTTTCCGTATAAGAAGCCGATGCCCGTCGGCCCGCACATCTTGTGGCCGCTGGCAGCGAGAAAATCCACGTCGAGGGCGCGGACGTCCACTTCCATGTGGGGGACGGACTGCGCGGCATCCACGAGCACGACCGCGCCGGCGGCGTGCGCACGCGGTACGATCTCTGCGAGCGGCAAAATCGTGCCGAGCGAATTCGAGACGTGCGAAACGGCGACGAGCTTGACGCCCTCAAGCTTGCGATCGAGATCGTCGAGCCGGTGAATGCCGAATTCGTCCACCTCGATGAAACGCAGCTCGGCCCCGGTCTTCGCGGCGAGCAGCTGCCAGGGCACGAGGTTCGAGTGATGCTCGAGCTGCGATGTGAGGATGGCGTCGCCGGGGCGCAGGTTCTGCATCCCCCAACTGAACGAGACGAGGTTGATGGCCTCGGTCGTGTTGCGCGTCCAAACGATCTCGGCGGGCTCGGCATTGATGAAGCCCGCGACTTTTTCGCGCGCGCCTTCGAAGGCGTTGGTGGCGCGTTCGGCGAGCTCGTACACGCCGCGATGGATGTTGGCGTAATCGCGCTCGTAAAAGTTCACGAGCGCGTCGAGCACGGCGCGGGGCTTTTGCGAACTTGCCGCCGAGTCGAGGAAGGCCAGACGCTTACCGCGCGATGTCCGCCGGGCCAGGATGGGAAAGTCGTGCGCGATGCGTTCGGCGCGTTCGTCGACGGCGATCATAGACTCGGCTCGAATTTCCCCGCCAGGGTCTCGCGCAATTCCGTGCGCAGCGCGTCGCCGGGGAAACGCGAAAGCGCCGGCTCGAAGAAACCGAGCGCGATCATCCGCTCGGCGTCCGTGCGCGTGATGCCGCGGCTCTGGGCGTAAAAGAGTTCGTCTTCGGAAATCGAGCCGACGGTCGCGCCGTGGAACGCCTTGACGTCGTTGGCGGCGATTTCCAGTGCCGGGATCGAGTCCACTCGTGCGTCTTCGGAGAGCAGCAGCGCGTCGTCGCGCAGCGAGGCGTCGGCGCCGTGGGCGTTTGCGAGAATCTTGATGTTGCCGAAATAGCGGCCCTGACCGCGCTCGATGCCGGCACTGCGCACGACGGTGCGAGACTGGGTAGCCTTGGCGGCGTGAATCGTTTCGCTCTCGACCTCGACGTGCTGATTGCCGCGCGTAAAAAAGAGCGCCGCGACTTCGGTTTGCGCGCCGGTGCCCGCTTCGAGAACGCGCAGGCGATGGACGGAATGTTCGGCGCCGAGTTCGGCGGCGCAAAAACTCAATTTTGCATCCTTGCCGAGCACCGCGCGGCGCGTAAAGAGCGCCCGGGAGCGGCCCGCGATGCGCTGATCCACGACGTACGTTAGTTCGGCGCCGTCTTCGAGGACGAGTTCGGTCAGCCCGCAGATGAAACCGTCGTCGGCGTCTCCAAGCAACTGTTCGACGATGGTGACGCGAGCGCGCGCGCCGACGTGAACGAGCGTATACGGAAAGGTCGAGGGCCCGGCCACTTCATATCCGACGACGAGCGGCTCGTCGAGTGCGGCGCCGTCCGGTACGGCGACGAAAATGCCGCCGCAGTTGAACGCGAGCGCGAGCGAAGCGAATTTATCGTCGCGCGTGTCGAGCGCTTTGCCGAACGCGCGCTCGAACTCGGCGGGGCGCCGTTCGCGAGCGTGATGGAAATCTTCGATCGCGAGACCCGCGTGTTCCAGCACGAGCGGCGCTTCGCAGCCGAGATCGAAGCTCGTCGCCGAAAAATCCACCTTCGCGAGGTCGTGCTTCCAGCTGCGGCCGGGTTTTGCAACGCTGCGCGCGGGCATCTCTTGAAAGCGGGCGAGCGCGTCGTAACGGTCTTGGGTTGAGATCGACCCTTCGCCGCGCGCCTTCATCAAAGCGTCGAGCGAGTCGCGCGTTAGGCCGCGGGCGATCGTTGGTGAAGCGGCGTCAGGCAACGGGGACGCCGGCCTCGTCGCGAATCTTGTCATAGCCTTCGCGCTCGATCGTGTCGGCAAGTTCCGGTCCGCCGGATTTCACGATGCGGCCGTCGAGCATGATGTGCACGTGCTCGGGCTCGATGTACTGCAGGATGCGCGGGTAGTGCGTGATGATCAAAAAGCCGGTCGCTTTGCCGCGATCGCTCGCGCGGAGCGCGTTCACCGTGGCGCCCACCGCCTTAAGCGCGTCGACGTCCAAGCCCGAGTCGGTTTCGTCGAGGATCGCATATTTCGGTGAGAGCATCGCGAGCTGCAGCATTTCCAAGCGCTTTTTCTCGCCGCCCGAAAAGCCGTCGTTCACGTAACGCGAGAGGAAGGCCGTGTCCATGTCGAGCGCGTCCACTTGCTCGAAAATCATCGCACGGAATTTGGAGGGCGTCAGATCGTCGGGATGCACCGATTGACGCGCGCTGCGAATGAAGTTCGCGACGGACACGCCCGGGATCGCGGCGGGATATTGAAACGAAAGAAACAGGCCGAGCTTCGCGCGTTTCTCGGGGCTGAGCGCGAGCAGATCCTCACCGTCGAGGCTGGCGCTTCCGGAGAGCACTTCGTAGCGCGGATGGCCGGTCAGCGAGAATGCTAGGGTGGATTTTCCGCTGCCGTTCGGGCCCATGAGCGCGTGGACGGAGCCAGGTTCGAGCGTCAGATCGATACCCTTGAGAATCTCTTTGCCCTCGACGCCCGCGCGGAGTTGTTCGATCTTCAGCACGAGCATTATGGTACGGTCGAGGGTCGAGAAAGTCAAGGAAACTCTGGACTATCTTGGTTTTTCGTGGTAAAGTCGCACCCAGATGCAGGACGCCCGCTTCTTCCAGTCCACCCGGGGCAAGATCGTAACGGCTCTTCGGCGCCGCCATACGGCCTCAGCGATCGAACTGGCCGGCGAATTCGGGCTGTCCGCCAACGCCGTCCGGCAGCAGCTGGTGGCCCTCGAACGCGACGGGTACGTCGTCGAGCGGGCGGTCCGGCGTGGACCGACCAAGCCAACGCTCGAATACTCGCTGACCGCCGACGCCGAATCGCTCTTCCCGCAGCAATACGAGAAGATGCTCAATGCCTTGCTCCGCGAGGTCAAATCGACGCTCGGGCCCGCCGCGTTGAGCTCGGTGCTCGAGGGCATGAGCAAGCGCGCCTCGGCGAAGTTCACCTCGCAAGTGACGGCCGGCGATCTCAAAGGCAAAGTCACGCAACTTGCGGCAGCCTTGCGCGACAACGGTGTCGAGGCCGAAGTGATCGACATCGGCGGCGCGCTCGAATTACGCGAGCACAATTGCCCGTACTCGAAAACGGTCGGCGAGCACCCCGAAGTGTGCTCGATCATCCACACCGTCTTGCGCGACACCGTGGGCGGAGAGGCCAAACAAACCGAGTCCATTGCAACCGGCGGCGATTCGTGCCGGTTTGAAATTTCGTCAACTCAGCGTCCGGGAGCGTCAGCCGTCAGGTGAATTTTCCTAAATTTCAACAGCTCGTCGAAGAGCGCAGCGGATTTCGCACGATGGATGGCCCGATGGCGTCCGGCGAGTATTTTTCCGACTCGTGCGGCGACATGTACACCTATTATCTGAAGGTCGGCCCCGGCGACGTGATCGAGGACGTGTCGTATTTCACGACCGGTTGCGGCTTCGGCACGGCGACCTGCAGTTTGCTTGTGGACCTCGCGCAGGGCAAGACAATCGATCAAGCCTACGCGATTTCCGACGCCGACATCGAAGCCGAACTCGACGGCTATCCCGACAAGAAGAAAGATTACCCCGGCCGTTCGATTGCCGCGCTGCGCGCCGCGATCGACGACTACCGCGCCAAGCGCGCGAGCGGCACCATCACCGACGCAATGTTGGAAAAGGCGCACGCCGAAGCGCAAACCGGCGGCATTGTCAAGTCGGCCGCCGCGCCGTCAACGAACGGCAGCGCGCAACCGGCCGAAGAAAAAGTCCTGATCAAACTCCACTAACCCCAAGGACGGGGCTGCGACACGCACGGATGCGTTAGTGTCGGCGTAACCACGGACGGTGGGAGCCGACGGCCGCGTAGCCCACGATGGACGAGAGCGACCGAGCGCGTCGGCTCAGCCGACGCCGCAGTACGGGTTGTCGCGTTTTTCGGTGCCGATCGTCGTGCTCGGGCCGTGGCCCGGAACGACGACGGTTGCATCCGGATAGACGAAGAGTTTCGCGCGAATGCTGGCGACGATGTCCTCCATTGATGTCCCGCCGATGTCCCAGCGGCCGATCGCGCCGCGAAAGAGCGTGTCCCCCGTCAGCAATGCCGTTGCGTGGCCCGGCCGCGTCAGCGCAAACGACGTGCTGCCGGGCGTGTGACCCGGCGTGTGCAGCACGTCGAGCGTCGCCTCGCCGAGCTTCAGCGTGGAACCATCTACGAGGTCGCCGTCGAGTTCCACGATCTCGGGCGGCGCGACGCCCATCCATTTCGCCTGCGCGTGCAGCGCGCGATACAACGGAAGATCGCCCGGGTGCAATAAAGCGGCAGCATCGCTGCGCTCCTTGAGTTCGGCCACGCACCCGATGTGATCGAGATGTGCGTGCGTGTGCACGAGCACGGTCGCGCGGCAGCCGAGCGCCTCGAGGCGCGCGAGGATCTGGTCCGCTTCGTCGCCGCCGTCCACGACGATCGAACCGCCGCTCGCGGGATCGGCGACGATCGTGCAGTTACATTGCAACGGCCCGACCGCGAATTGCTCGACGACGATGGGAACGCTTAGATCGTGCAATGGAAGTCCCGGTAGCCGGCGTTGAAGTAGCCGAGCGGGGAGCCGTCGCGGTAACCGCAGTCTACGACGGTTCCAATGAAGATCGTGTGCGTCCCGGCGGTGTGTTCCTCGGCGAGCTGGCAGTCTAAGTAGCCGAGAACGTCGTCGAGGACGGGTGCACCCGTCGTGCCCGTATGATAGTCGAGCAAGTCGAACGGCTCGCTCGTGCCGTGCGATGCGAAGCGGCGCGCTAATTCTTGCTGTTCGAGCGTCAGAATATTGACGCAGAACTTTTCGGCGCGCGCGATCAACGGATGGCTGCGCGCCTGGCGGTTGACGCAGACGAGAATCATCGGCGGCTCGGCCGAAACGCTCGCAAACGCATTAGCCGTAAATCCCTTCGGTTTTTCATCCACCATCGTGGTCACGATGGTCACGCCCGTCGCAAATCGGCGCATGACCGCCCGAAAATCGTCGGGCGTCATCACTCGACGCGCGCGCCGATGCCCGTGCCGTCGCCTAGCGGGATGATCGTTGCGTCGAGTTGCGGATGGTTCAAGAACACCTTGTTGAAGGCGCGAATTGCTTTGGTGGACTCATCGTCGGTCTTGCGCGGCGCGGCCGCCGCGCGGCCGCTCCACAAGAGGTTATCTACGATCACGAGTCCCGAACGCTTCAAGAGCGGGACCGCGTGCTCGAGGTAGCCTTCGTATTCGTCCTTGAGCGCGTCGATGAAGATGATGTCCACGTTGTGCTGCGGGAACGTCGGCAGAACTTCGAGCGCCGGCTGGTTGATCACGTCCACGCGATCCGCTTTGCCCGCGCGCCGCAGGAA
>JACRTZ010000266.1 GCA_014304965.1 Vulcanimicrobiota bacterium
CTATAAACCCATCAGGCGGCAAATGACGAGCCGCTGAATCTCGTTCGTTCCCTCACCGATTTCGTTAATCTTCTGATCGCGGTACATGCGCGAAACCGGATACTCGTCCATGAAGCCATAGCCGCCGTGAATCTGCACGGCCTCGTTGACGACGCGGTGCGACATTTCGCCCGAGAACAGTTTTGCGAGGCTCGCGCTCATCACGAAGTCTTCGCCGCGATCCTTCTCCCAGGCGGCTTTAAGAACCATGAGTTTTGCGTGCTCGATCTGACAGAGCATGTCGGCCAGCTTGAACTGAATCGCCTGGAACTTTGAGATCGGTTTACCGAACTGATGACGCGCCTGCGCGTACGCGAGCGACTCGTCAAAGGCCCCCATGGCAAGACCGACCGACAGTGCGGCGACCGAGATGCGTCCGCCGTCGAGGATCTGCAAGAACTGCTTGAGGCCGTCGCCTCGCCTGCCGAGTAGCGCGTCTTCGGGCACCTCGGCATCGGCAAACGACAGTTCGCGCGTGTCCGACGCGCGCCAGCCCATCTTACGGTACGTTTTAGCGCGGGTGAACCCGGGGGTGGCCTGTTCGACGGCCAGATTTGATATTTCCGGCCGGCCCCGCTCGTCGTGTCCGGTAATGGCCGTGATCGTCGTGCCGCCGGTTATGTCGGTCCCGCTGTTGGTGATGAAGGCTTTGGTGCCGTTGACGGTCCAGCGGCCATCGCGCAGTTCCGCGCGCGTGCGCGTTCCGCCGGCGTCGCTTCCCGCTTGCGGCTCGGTGAGACCGAAACCCCACAGCATCTCGCCGCGCGCGAGCGGAACCAGGTACTTCTGCTTTTGGGCCTCGGTGCCGAACAAATAAAAGGGCATGCTGCCGAGCGAGACGTGCGCGGCCAGCGTGATGGCCGTGGACGCGTCGGCGCGCGCGATTTCCATGACCGCCAGCGCGTAGGAAACCGTGTCGGCGCCCGATCCGCCGTATTCCTCGGGAAAGGGCAGCCCCATCAGGCCGAGAGCCGCCATCTTCTTGACGAGGTCGTACGGAAACGCGGCGCTCGCGTCCATTTCCTCGGCCCGCGGTTTGACCTCGTCGCGCGCAAACTCGCGGCACAAGGACTGGATCGCCTTTTGTTCGTCGGTAAAGTGGAAGTCCATAAGCCGAAGGTCCTCCTCGGCTTTCCCGCCGAAAACTCCTGTAATGTCAGCCGCAGCGCGTTACCCCGCGCGCTCGATCTTCCGATAAATACAGCATGATCTCACTTCGCGGGGTGACGCTCGTGTATCCCAACGGCACGCGAGCGTTGGACGGGGTCGACCTGGAAATTGCCAAGGGCAGTTTCGTCTTTTTGGTCGGCCACTCGGGCACCGGGAAGTCGAGCCTGCTGCGGCTGCTGTATCGAGAGCAACGTCCGAGTAAGGGCACGGTTGTCGTAGACGGCATTCACGTGGACGATCTCAAGCGCTCGCGCATTCCGGCCCTGCGCCGCAACGTAGGGGTCGTCTTTCAAGACTTCAAGCTGCTGCTCGACAAGACGGTCTGGGAAAACGTCGCCTTCGCCTTGCAAGTGACCGGCGCGCGGACCCGCGACGTGATGCGGCAAGTGCCGCGCGTGCTCGACCTGGTCGGACTCGCGCACAAGTCGCGCGTTTTTCCGAGCGAACTCTCCGGCGGCGAGCAGCAACGCGCCGCCATCGCGCGGGCGCTCGTCAATAACCCGAAGATTCTGCTCTGCGACGAACCGACCGGCAACCTCGATCCGGTCAACACGAACGAGGTTATGGACCTGCTGCATCGGATCAATCTCAAGGGCACGACGGTGCTCGTTGCGACCCACAACGCCATCGTCGTGGACCGCATGCGCCGCCGCGTCATCCGCCTCGAGCACGGCAAGATCGTAGGCGACGAAGAACGCGGCTCCTACAACATCGCCCCCGCCGAAACCGGCGAAAGCCTCGGACTCGCGCGCTAGTGTGCCACTAATGGACTGGGGACGGGTCCGCTTTTTCTTCAGCGAAGTCGGCCGGAATTTCTCGCGTAACGTCATCATGCAAGCGACGGCAATCGGGACCGTGACGGTCATGATCGTCCTGCTCGGCACGTTCTTGTTCTTGCAAGCGACCATCGGGGCAATCGGCAACAACGTCATCAACCAGATCGAGATCTCGGCGTTCTTGAGCGACAAGGCGCAGCCCGCGGACGCGCGCGCGCTTGCCCGTCAGATCCGAAAGGATCCGCGCGTCAAAAGCGTCGCGTACATTCCGAAGGCCGAAGGCCTGCGCCAAATGCGCGAACGGCTGCGCGGGCAGATCGATACTTCGCTGCTGACGTCGAACCCGCTGCCCGACGCGTTGCGCGTCCGCGTAATCGATCCCGAGCAAGTCCATGCCGTCGCGGCGTCCATACGCAAACTTACCGGCGTCGCCAACGTCGAATACGCGCACGATGCCGTCGAACGCCTGCTCAAGGTCTCCATCGTCGTCGGCCAGGTCGGCTGGGCGTTCATCGTCTTGCTGATCTTCACGGCCTCGATCATCATCGCGAACACGATTCGCCTCACCGTGTTCGCACGCCGGCGCGAGATCGCGATCATGCAGCTGGTCGGCGCTTCGAATACCTACATCCGGCTACCGTTCATTTTCGAGGGCCTGATCGACGGGCTCGCGGGCGCACTGTTCGCGATCGGTTTACTAGCCATCGGCCGCTGGCAGCTCTTCCCGAAATTGCTGGCCGCGCTGCCGTTCGTTCCGCTGCACGAAGCGCACCTCGATTTGCTCGCCATCTCCTTTCAAT
>JACRTZ010000083.1 GCA_014304965.1 Vulcanimicrobiota bacterium
GAACCGAGCACGGCAACATGCTGGCCCACCTCCACATCGATTCGCAGGCGGACTTCGGTCGCTGGCTCGCGGCCAAAGCGAAAGACGAAGGCGCGAAGGCCAGCCCGCTCAACCTTTCTGCCGGCGTGGCCGAGCGCGGCCGCGCGCTGTTCGGGCAGAAGTGCTCGACGTGCCATTCGACCGGACCGTTCGATCAGAAGATCGTCGGACCGGGTCTCGGCCGCGTCGCCGGCGACCCGGCGCATCCGAAGCTCGTCACCGGCAAAGAGCCGACCGCGCAATACATCGCGGACATTCTCGATAAAGGCTACGACGGTCCCGATCTTTCCAGCGGGAAAGAGAACGCGAAGATCGGCGTCATGCCCAACCGCCAGGCCAACGCCTTGACCAATCAAGACATCGGGAACTTGACCGCATATCTTCTCAGCCTCAGCAAAAAGTAGACGGAGCTTTCATGTCGATCGCAGCGGTTCACAAAGCACACGGCGGAGAGCACGACCACATCCATCCGCCGCCGACGACCTTCATCCAAAAATACGTCTTTTCGCTCGATGCGAAGGTCATCGGCATTCAATACATGGTCGCCGGCTTCTTGTTCTTTTGTATCTCGGGCCTGCTCGCCGAAATCGTCCGCACCCAGCTCCTGAAACCCGGCGGCGCGATCATCTCGCCCGACGCGTTCAACGGGGTCTACTCGCTGCACGGCTCGAGCATGGTCTGGATGGTCATCATTCCGCTCGCGACGGGCGGCTTCGGAAACTTCGTGATGCCGCTGCAGATTGGCGCGCGCGACGTTGCGTTCCCGTGGCTCAACCTCTTGAGTTTCTGGCTGTTCCCGGTCGCCGCGGTGATCCTATTCTCGTCGTTCCTGTTCGGGGCGCCGGACGCGGGCTGGACCGAGTACGCCCCGATTTCGCTGCAGGGTCCGCCCGGCACGAACCTGTGGTGCGTCGCGATCTTCTTGATCGGCATCAGCTCGACGATGACCGGGCTGAACTTCATGACGACGATCCTCAAGATGCGCGCCCCCGGCATGACGTTCACGCGCATGCCGCTGTTCGTGTGGGCGCAGCTCGCGACCGCTGCCTTGAACATGGTCGCGACCGTTGCGCTGTCGGCCGCGATCGGGGCGCTGTTCCTCGAGCGCGTGTTCAACATTCCGTTCTACGACCCGGCGCGCGGCGGCAGCCCGGTCTTGTGGCAGCACATGTTCTGGTTCTACTCGCATCCCGCCGTCTACATCATGATCTTACCGGCCTTCGGCATCATCTCCGAAGTCTTGCCGACCTTCGCGCGCAAGCCGATCTTCGGCTACAAGATGCTCGCGTTCTCGACAGTCGCGATCGCGCTGCTCGGCTTCATGGTGTGGGCGCACCACATGTTCACGAGCGGCATGGCGCCGTGGCTGCAACTCCCGTTCATGATCCTCACGATGGTGATCGCCGTGCCGACCGGCGTCAAGATATTCTCGTGGATGGCGACCTTGTGGGGCGGCGTCATCGACTTCGCACCGGCGATGCTCTTTGCCATCGGCTTCATCGTCGTGTTCACGTTCGGCGGCATCACCGGTATCTTCTTGAGCGCGGTGCCCGTGGATCTGCACTTGCACGGGACGTACTTCATTCCGGCGCACATCCACTACGTGCTCTTCGGCGGCTCGGTGCTCGGCATGATGGCCGGCCTCTACTTCTGGTGGCCGAAGATCACCGGGCGCATGATGAATCGGACGATCGGCCAATGGCACTTCTGGTTGACCTTCGTATCGTTCAACGTGACGTTCTTACCGATGCATTGGCTCGGCATCATGGGGATGGCGCGCCGGGTCGCGGTGTACCGGCCCGAATTCCAGTTTTGGAACATCGTTGCGACGATCGGTTCTTACGTGCTCGCGGCCTCTACGCTCCTCCTGATCTACAACATGGTCCACAGTTTCTTCAAGGGCGCGAAGGCGGGACCCAATCCGTGGCACGCGCGCACGCTCGAGTGGACGATCGATTCGCCCCCGCCGTACTACAATTACAAGACGATTCCGGCGGTGCTCAAGGCGCCGTATGAATTCGGCGAGCCGTTGCCATACATCGGCATCGAACACGATACGCCGTTCCCCCATCCCGGCAGCCCGGCCCCGCAGCCGGTGCACGTCTAGGCGCCGCCGATGGCCGTTAGCGCGCTCAACGCATCCCACGAAGCGATCCACGCTCGCTACGAGGACGTGGACCGTCCCTACCGCGAGCAGCGCGAATTGCGGTTGCTGGGCTTCGTGCTCTTTCTCTGTTCCGACGTCGTTCTGTTCTCGGCGTTCATCTTCGCCTATCTGTATCTGCGCAGCTCGGTGCCGAATTGGCCGCCGATCACGAAGGCCGGGCAGTTACCGCGCTTCGACGTGGCCTTCGCCGCAATCAACTCGGTCGTGCTGTTCGGATCGGGCGCGACGATGCACTTTGCGATGGAGAGCTGGAAGCGGGCGAATCGCGCCGGATTCAACATGTGGATCATCGCCACCATCGTGCTCGGCATCGCGTTTCTCGGCGGCCAAGCCTACGAGTACCACAGCGTCACCATCACCTGGGCCGGATCGACGATGGGCGCTTCGTTCTTTACGCTGACCGGGATGCACGGTTTCCACGTGTTTATCGGCGTGATCTACCTGATCGTTCTGTATATGCAAGCAAATCGCGGCGTGTACACGTTTTCGAAATACTTCGGCCTGACGGCCGGCACGCTGTACTGGCATTTCGTCGACGTCATCTGGGTAGCGCTCTTCTATCT
>JACRTZ010000127.1 GCA_014304965.1 Vulcanimicrobiota bacterium
GCCCGATCGCATCGTGTACGTTGACGTCGAGCTTCGGTCCGTAAAACGCACCGCAGCCCTCGTCGAGGTGAAACGGCAAGCTGCTCGACTCGAGCGCGTTGCGAATGGCGGCTTCGGCGATCGGGTCGGTCTCGGTCCGCAGTTTCTTTTCGCGCGTAGACAAGAAATACTCGACGTCTTGGAAGCCGAACGCTTGGACCATGCGGATCGCTTCGTCCGCGGTCTGCTCGTATTCGCTCTGCACTTGTTCGGGCGTGCAGAAGAGGTGCGCGTCGTCTTGCGTAAAGCCGCGAACGCGCGTCAGGCCGTGTAGCGTGCCGCTGCGCTCGAAGCGGTACACGGTGCCGAACTCGGCATAACGTAACGGCAGATCGCGGTACGAACGGCCCGCGCCGCGATAGATTAAGATGTGCCCCGGACAGTTCATTGGCTTGAGGCGGAAGCGCTGGCCCTCGACTTCGATCGCACCGTACATCCCGTGCGCGAAGTTTTCGAGGTGCCCGGAGATCTCGAAAAGCTTTTCGCTCACGACGTGCGGCGTCACAACTTGATGGTAGCCGCGCTCGGCCAGACCCTCGCGGATGAAATTCTCGATGATGCCGCGGACGATCGCGCCCTTGGGATGCCAGAAGGCAAGGCCCCCGCCCGCGTCTTCTTCGATCGAGAAGAGGTCGAGTTCGGCGCCGAGCTTCCGATGGTCGCGTTTCGCAGCTTCCTCGAGCATCACGACCTGCGCGTCGAGTTCGGCCTGCGTCGCAAACGCCGTGCCGTAGATGCGCTGCAGCATCGCGTTGTGCTCGTTGCCGCGCCAATACGCGCCCGCGACGCTCGTCAATTTCAGCGCGCCGATGGCGCCGGTCGAGTGCGCGTGGCCACCGCGGCAGAGGTCGGTGAACTCACCGATCGTGTAGAGCGTGATCGGCTCGCCCGCGGGAATGTCGCGCGCGATTTCGGCTTTGTACGGGTTGCGCGCAAAGCGTTCGAGCGCAACCTCGCGCGTGACGCGCTCGCCCGTCATCTCGTAGTCGGCCGCGACGATCTCGCGCATCCGCGTTTCGAGGCGGACGAGATCGTCGGGCGTGAACGGTTCGCCGCGATCGAAATCGTAATAGAAGCCGGTCTCGATCGCGGGCCCGATCGTCGGCTTGGCTTCGGGGAAAAGGTCCTGCACGGCATACGCCAACACGTGCGCGGCGGTGTGCCGCAGCGCATCGAGCGGCACCGGCTCGTGCGGGCGATGCGCGGTCGTCATTCGAGCGAAGGTTGGCCGCGCGAGCGAATCGTGCCTTCGGGGGGAAGAAGCGCCGTATGGAAGAGACGATCGTTATCGGCGGCGACGCGACGGTGCGCCGCATGGGGTTCGGCGCGGGGCGCCTCGTGGGCCCGAATTTCTACGGCGCGCCGAAGGACCCGAAAGCCGCGACGCGCGTGCTGCACCGCGCGCTCGAACTCTGCATCAACCTCATCGACACGGCCGATGCGTACGGGCCCGAGATCAACGAGCGGCAGATCGCCGAAGCGCTGTCGCCGTACCCGGCCGGACTCATGCTCGCGAGCAAGGGCGGCTACACGCGCGAAGGCCGCAGTTGGGTCGAGAACGGCCGCCCCGACTATTTGCGCAAGGCGTGCGAAGCGAGCCTGCGCCGCCTCAAACTCGACGTTATCCCGTTGTATCAATTGCATTCGCCGGACCCCGGCGTGCCGCTCGAAGAATCGGTCGGAGCGCTCGAAGCGCTGCGCGGCGAAGGAAAGATCCGTCACATCGGTCTTTCGAATGTGGACGTTGACGAGTTGGAGCGCGCGCGCGCGGTTGCGCCCATTGCATCCGTGCAGAACGAGTACAACATCGGCGCGCGCCAGTCCGACGACGTGGTGGATGCCTGCGAAGCGCTCGGCATCGCGTTCCTGGCGTACTTTCCGGTGGACGCGGGCGCGCTCGCGGAAGCCGGCGGCGCGGTCGCAAAGGTTGCGAAAGCGCACGGCGTGACGCAGGCGCAAATCGCGCTGGCGTGGCTGCTGCACCGCTCGCCCGCGATCTGCCCAATTCCCGGCACCTCGTCGGTCGAGCACCTGGAAGAAAACGTCGCCGCGGCGCGCATCGCGCTCTCGGAACGAGACCTTGCGGAACTCGGCGGCTAGCGGAGCGAGTTAGCCGCCGCCCGCCGGCGCGCCGTTGGTCTCGGGCTCACCGTTGACGGCCTCGACGATCGCCTCGGCGATTTCGGCGACGGGCGACGGCGCTTCAGCCGGCGGCGCGGCGATCTGGAGATTCAGTCTGACGGTGACCGTGCAACGCGTCTCCGTACACGATACTTCAGGCTTGCCGGCAAGTTCGGAAATGATGAAGATGCCGCGGCCGCGTTCTTCGTCGAGTTCGGGCAAGCGCGGGTTTAGATCGAACGCGGCGCCGTCGTTGGTCACGCGTATCACCGGACGCTCGCCGCCGCAATCCAATTCGACATCGATCGGGGCCGTTCTCAGGGCCGTGCCGCACGGCATTGCTCAGTAACTCGCCGACGACGAGCGCCGCGTTGCCGAGGTCGTGCTCGGACGCCGCCGTCTGTCGCGACACAATATCGACGACCGATTCCCGGACCGAGCGCATCGCGGCGAGATCGCCGGACACGAGCGTCCAATCCCAGTTCATCTGTAGTCGGGTACCCTTAAAACAAGAAATCAACGGTCGTTGATACGACCGTTGAAAAAAAATGGGTGGTGGGCACGATAGGTTTCGAACCTATGACCTCTACAGTGTCAATGTAGCGC
>JACRTZ010000033.1 GCA_014304965.1 Vulcanimicrobiota bacterium
ATGTCATGGTGCGAGTGGTAAAGCGAAGGCCGGATCAGGTCGTTCATCGCGGCATCCACGACGACGAATTCCTTGTTCGGGCTGCGCTTGCGGTAGAGCACGCGCGTGAGCAGGACGCCGGCGGGTCCCACGATCGAGCGGCCCGGTTCCACCATCACGGTCAAGCCGCTGCCGCGCATGCGCTCCCCGAGTTTCGCGATGAAACTTCCTATGTCCGGAGCGCGCTCGCCGGCTTGGTATGCAATTCCGAGGCCGCCGCCCAGATCGATATGGTCGATCGGGAACCCCTTTCCGCGCAGGCGCGCGGCCAACGCGAGCACCTTGTCCACGGCCTCGAGAATCGGCGCCGTATCGAGCAACTGCGATCCGATGTGGCAGCTCACTCCTTGAGGCGACAGATGGCGGAACCGGCGCGCGCGCTCGTAGACGGCTTCCGCTTCGGCGATGTCGATGCCAAACTTGTGATCGCTCAACCCGGTGGCGATGTAGGGATGCGTGGAGGCGTCCACGTCGGGATTGACGCGCAGGGCAAAACGCGCCACGATGCCGCGGACGCGGGCGATTTCGTCGATTAACGCGAGTTCTTTTTCCGATTCGCAATTGAAGCTGTGGATGGGTTCGTCCAGCGCGAACGCGATCTCTCCGGCGGTCTTTCCGACCCCTGAGAACACGACCTTCGCGGCGTCGCCCCCCGCTCGCAGCACGCGAAATAATTCCCCGCCCGAAACGATATCGAACGACGCGCCGGCATTGGCGAGCAGCGAGAGGATCGCGAGCGTCGAGTTGGCTTTTACGGCGTAGCAAACCGCGTGCGGCAGGTCGCCGAACGCCCGATCGTACGCGCGGAACGCTTCTAGAATCGATGCCGCGGAATACACGTAACACGGCGTGCCCGCCGACCGCGCGATTTCGGAAAGAGCGACCGATTCACAATGGAGCGCGCCCTCGGCATATCGGAACGTCAATGCGATTTCACCCGGATCGCAATGACTGTCTGATCGTCGAATTTCACGGTGTTGAATGCGTCCAGATCGGCGAATACGGCGCCCACCAGTTCGGATGGAGGGCGGTGGCAATTTGCGCGCACCACCTGCGCCAGGCGCCCGCGGCCGTACTCCTTCCCGGCAGCGCTCAGGTGGTCGCTGATGCCGTCCGAATAGAGCACGATGAGATCGCCCGGCACGGTCTGAAACATCAGCTCATCGTACTCTTGATCCGGCAGCAGGCCGATGGGGACGCCCTCGATGTGCATCTTCAAAATCTCCCCGTTGCGGCAGACCATCGGCGGCGTTCCGCCCGCGTTCGCCATGGTGAATTGGCCGGAGTGCGGGTGCCACAACATCAGCAGCAGGGTTACGTAGCGGGCTTCCACTTTGCGCTCGACCAGCGCGTCGTTGAGCGCCTTCATTAACAGCGCGGGGCTGCGGCGGCGCGGGGCGAGCGTGCGCATCAAGCCGTCGAGCACGGCCCCATAGAGCGCCGCCGCGGCGCCCTTGCCGCTCGAATCGCCGAACGCGATTACGGTGTGCTCGTCCTTGTGCTCGAAAAAGTCGTAAAGGTCGCCGCTGATTTCGCGCGCGGGGCGGAGGCCGATAGCGGTTTCAAGACCCGGCATTTCGGGCGCTTCGGTAGGCAGCAACACCACCTGCAATTCGCGGGCGGCGCGCAGGTCCTCCTGCATGGCCCGCTCGCGCCCGGCAATCTCTTCATACAGCCGGGCGTTTTCGATCGATGTGGCAATCTGCGGCCCAAGCAGCGATAGCGTGCGGATGTGCTCGTCGGTGAAGAAGCCGATGCGGTCGCTTTCGAGATCCATCACGCCCACCACGCGATCTTGCACGACCAGCGGTATGGCGGCTTCGGAGCGGATATCGGGATGCGAGGCGATGTAGCGCGGGTCGGTGGCCGTATCGTGCACGCGGATGGGTTCGCGCGATTCGGCGGCCGCGCCCGTAATTCCCTCGCCTAACGAAACGTTATCGATATTCACGCGTTGGTCGTAGCGGATGCTGAATTTGTGCCGCAAAATATTTTGTTCGCGGTCGAGCAGCAGGATGCTGAACGCATCGTAATTAATCAATGTGCGGACGGACGAAGCGATCTTGCTCAGGAGCTCGTCGAGCTCGAGAATCGCCGTGAATTCGTGCGAGATGCGCCCGAGCGTCTTGAGCGTGCGGTTTTGGCGCTCCGCGCGGCGGTAGAGGCGGGCGTTATCGATCGCGGTCGCGACGCGCGCGGCGATGAGCCGCAACATGGCGCGATCGTGTTCGTTGTAGGCGCCTTCGCGCGTGGATTGCACGTCGATGACGCCCACCAGTTTCTTGCGCGCGACCATCGGCACGGCGAGCTCGGTGCGAACCGCGTCGACCGAGCTGAGATAGCGCGCGTCGTTGCGAACGTCGGCCACCAGGATCGGCTCGCGGCGCGCGGCGGCGGTTCCGGTGATGCCCTCCCCTAGCGCGATCGAGAGATTGCGGACCACCTGCTCGCGATGCCCGACGGCATACCGAATGCGCAGGTCTTTTTGTTTTTCGTTGTAGAGCAGGATCGCGAACAGCTCGTAGTGGAGAACTTTGCGAACGATCTCGGCGACGTTCGACATCAACTCGTCCAAATCGAGGGTCTGCGCCGTAACCGCCGACACTTCGAGCAGGAAATCGAGCAGCTCGGCGCGCTCGCGAAAGCGGAAAGCGGATTTATGCGGCGGGGGCACTCGTGCCTGACGCGGCCGCCGCTTCCATAATCTTCACGCT
>JACRTZ010000128.1 GCA_014304965.1 Vulcanimicrobiota bacterium
GGGGGGTGCGCGCCAGCCGGTGTTTGCGTTGCGCCAGACGACGCTCGTTGCGCACGCGCCCGACGGCCTGGCCATCGCCCGCGCACGTCCGGACGAAGTGGGCGAGCTGACGATCGAAGCCGCCAAGATGTCGGCCGGCGAACTCGGCGGGCCCGCCTATCCGATCGAGGACGCGTATCGGCGGCGCATCGCGGCGGCGATCGACGCCGGACAGTTCTGGCGGGCTCGGCGCGACGGCGTGCTCGTCTTTCAATGCTATCTCGGGCCGCATTCCCGGTCGACGGCGCAGATTCAAGGCGTGTGGACGCCGCGCGCAGCGCGCGGGCGTGGCGATGCGACGCGCGCGCTCGCCGCCATCGCGAGCGCGTTGCTCGGGGAGCATCACTCGCTTTCGCTCTACGTCAACGATTTTAACAAACCGGCGATCGCACTTTACGAGCGCGTCGGCTTCGAGCGGGCCGGCGAGTTTCAGACGGTCCTGTTCTAGCGGTTCCTAGAGATAGATCGGGTCGAGCGGCAGTTCGCGCGCTTCGGCGCCCGCTCGCTCTATGCGATAGGCGCGCGCGCCGGCGCGGCCGCTGACGATACGCTCCAAGCGCCCGTCGATGTAATGCGCGGCAACGCCGTCGTCGCAGGCGATGCCGTCGCAGATCGCTCCGCTCGCGACGAGCCGCTGATATGACGGTCGCCGTTCGGCTTCGCCGTCGTAATGCGGACAATGGCTTCCGGCGAGAAACCCGAGGCACTCCATCGCGGTCAGTTCACCGGCCACCGAATCCGTCACGCCCATCTCGAACCAGCAGATGGATCCGGCGCTCGAACCGCACAAGAGAACGCCGCGCTCGTACGCCGCGTGGAGCACCGCATCGAATCCCCAGTGCCGCCAAACGGCAAGCATGCTGCGTGTGTTTCCGCCGCCCACGTGCACGACGTCGCAGCCGGCAATAGCCGCATGCAAGTCCGCCGGCGTGCGAGCGAAGAACGGAACGACGCGTATGCGCGCCCCCAGCGGCTCGTACGCGCGCACGAAACGATCCACGTAATCGGCGGCGTCGCCGCTTGCGGTCGGAACGAAGGCCACCTGCGGAGCCGCGGCGCCGCACGCAGCCAGGATGTAGCGCTCGAGTTTGTCGTTGCGGTCGTCCGGTTTGATCAGCGCCCCACCGGCGGCGACGATCTGCTTTGTCACGGCCGCGGCGGAAAGGTTCCGGCGCGAACCTCCGCTGCGTAATCTCGCAGCGCCGAAATCGCTACGCCGCTGAGATCCGCATACTGTTTAACGAAGGGCGGCGCGTTCGGATACAATCCAAGCGCGTCGTGCAGGACGAGCACCTGCGCGTCGCAGGCGGGTCCGCTGCCGATGCCGATGGTCGGGATCGCAATCGCCTGCGTCACTTCTGCGGACAGCTGCGCGTCCACCATTTCGAGCACGACGGCGAAGGCGCCGGCGGCTTCGACCGCGCGCGCATCCGCCAGGAGCGCCGCCGTATCGGTCTTACGGCGAAAGCCCGTATCGAGACCGGCGGGCTGCGGCAGCACGCCGATGTGCGCGCAGACCGGAATGCCCGCGGCCGTCAAGGCCGCGATGCGAGCCGCCACCCGCACGCCGCCTTCTAATTTCACGCTGCCGGCGCCGGCGCGCACGAGCGCGATCGCCGCGCGCACGGCATCCTCGTCGCCGGCTTCGTACGTCCCAAACGGCAAGTCCACGATGACGTGCGCGCGCCGCGTGCCGCGCACGACGGCGCCGCCATGGCGCACCATGTCGTCGAGCGACACCGCGGCCGTCGTCGCATAGCCGAGGACGACCATGCCGAGCGAATCGCCGACCAAGATGACGTCGATTCCGGCCTCTTCGACGCAACGCGCGAGCGCCGCATCGTATGCGGTCATGACCGGGAACGGCGTGCCTTTGCGCGCGCGAATCGCACCCGGCGTCAACCGCTTTTCGGAAGCCATTGGGCCGCGCTACGCTTTGACGGCGCGACGCACCTCGTCCACCATGCGCGCATTCTCGGGCGTCGGGACGCCGACGGGCCGCCCGCGCCGTACGACGGCGCCGTTGATCGCATCGATTTCGGTGGGCCGTCCGCGCTCGACGTCGGCGAGCATGGACGAGCGATTTCCGGCGGTCTGGCGGACGACCTCGAGCACGTACTGCTCCACGTCGTCGAACGGTAAAACGACCCCGCTCTTCTCCGCGACCGCCGCCGTCTCGCGGGCGAGCGCAACCGCCAAAGCGCGCGCAGCCGGGTGCTCGGCCAGATAGCCGTTGGGACGCCGCGCGAGCGCGGTCACGGGATTGATCGCGGCGTTGACCACGAGCTTGGCCCAAGCGTGCGGCTCGATCGGAGTGGCCGTTTCGGCATCGAAATCCCCCGCGCGCAAGGCTCGCACGAGGCGCGCGAGATCGAAGCTTCCTTCGCGTCCCGCCGCCCAGCCGATCCGCGTATGCCCGCGGCCATGACGGATCGCGCCGCCATCGCCGTAGCCGGCGGCAGCTTCCGTCGTGGGCGCGAGTGCGAAGGGGCGCTGCGCGCCAAGCGCCTCGCTCGCCTGCGCGACCTGATCGAGGCCGTTTTGCAGAGAAACCACCGGAACGCCCGGGCGGAGAATGCCGCGCAACGGTTGCAGGGCCGCGACGGTGTCGTACGTTTTTACCGCGACGAGCACGACGTCGGCATCGGCAAGCGCGACCGGCGGCGCGTGGTGCCGCTCGGCGATACGCACCTCCGCCGCCGTCC
>JACRTZ010000156.1 GCA_014304965.1 Vulcanimicrobiota bacterium
CACTCTGCCTCACGCCCGTAACGGTCGCGTCCTGCGTCGGGAAATACACGGGGATTTCCAAGCGGCGCACGCGAGCGAGCGAAACGTCGGCGGCGACGTCGGGACTCTTGCCGATTAGATACACATCGGCAAGCGCAACGTCGCCGGGCCAGCGCGCGGGACGATGGATTTCAAATGCCGCGGGCCCCGAGGCGAGCGGATCGTGGACGAGTTCGAGCAAGTAGTTGTCCGTCGCAACGTAGACGATCAGCGGCGCTCCGCCGCGCGCTTCGAGGGCCGCGGAGACGGCCGGAATCGTTCGCTCGTTCGAGGAGATCCACCACGAGCGCGCTTGGCCCGACACGATGCACGATGCGAGCCCGCCGGCCGCCAAGAGAGTGAACGTCGCGGCCGCGAGCGCCGAGCGCAGCCCTCCGACGGCGGCAAAACACGCGATCGCAAACGCCGTCGCGAGCTCGAGCGCGATCGGCAAAGGAACGAGATAGCGCGCCGCCGTCGAGCGTGAGGTTCCGGCTACGAAATCGGGGGCGGCGAGGCCGACTGCGATTGTGCCGCCGAGCGCCAGCACGAACCAGGTCGCGTTGCGCGGCGCCCAGCGGATGAGGGCGACGCACGAAAGGGCGGCGACCATCAGCGCAAATGCGACCATGGGCAAGAATTTGAGGCTAAGATAATCGAGATCGAAAAAGACGGTCCCCAAATTGAAGGCCCATTTTCCCAGCAAGATTTTCGGCGGCAGCGCGGAGCCAAGCCATGCCGTCGTGTGGATGACGGTTCCCCAATTTCGCGCAATTGCGACGAGCCAGGGCGCGAAGGAAACGACCGCAACCGCCGCGGCGACGAGCCAGGCGACTTTCGCCCTGCGCTCGACCACGAACAGAACGTAGATCGCGTGCGCGGCGAGCACGTACAGCGAGAAGGTGAAGGTCCACAGCGATAGCGCGGTGGCCGCAGCGTAGTAGCTCCACGCAAGCGCGCTCGGCCGGCGAAGCGCGCGCAGAAGGGTAAAGCTGCTGAGGCAAATCAGCGCGGCCCACAATGAATACTGTCGAGCGTACTGCGAAAGCACGACGTGGTACGGAGACACCGCCGCCAAGCCCGCCGCAATTGCCGCCGCAGGCGAGCGGCCGAACAATTCTCGCGCAAGCAGCCAAAGAAGTGGCAGCATGAGGATGCCGAAAACCGCAGGCGCCGCGCGTTGCCACCAGATGCTCGGTCCCGCGGCCGCCGAAACGGCCCGTTCGAGCAAGAAGAAGAGCGGCGGATGTTGGGGTTCGTCGTGGGCGAGAGCGGCAACCGTGTCGGCCGCCGTAGTTTGGTTGCGCGCGGCTTGAAACGGCACGAGATCGGCGAGACGGTGACGTCGGCCGTCGCCGACGAATCCGTGGAAGGCCGCTTCGGACCAGCCTGCGGCGCGCAGCGATGTCGTGGTTTCGTCGGAGTTATAGACTTTCCAATCGAGATGGTCGAGGCGGAGAATCACACCGCACAGTACGAGCGCGATTGCGGCCCAGTCCCAGGCGTTCAATCTTAGACGCATTGCAGTGCACCGCCGAATCGCGACGCGGCTCCGCTGCCGCCGTGCATTGCATCGGCGAAGATCTCGGCCGTATCGAGCAGGCGCGGCCCCGGCCTATTGACGTACGCATTCCCGTCCATGGCGAATGCGCGCCTTTCGCGCTTCGCGCGTAAATCGCGCCACTGCGGAACCTCTTCCAGGTCGGCGACGGCGCGCAGCGTCGCGGGCAAGCCGAAACCGCACGGCGCGGCGATCACGACGTCGGGGTCGGCGGCGGCAATTGCATCCCATTCCACGACTTGCGAATTTGCGCCGGGGTTTGCAAGGAGCGGTTCGCCGCCGGCCGTCTCGACGAGACCCGGCGTCCAATGGCCGCCGCTCATCGGCGGGTCCGTCCATTCCAAGATGAGCGTGCGGGGCCGTGGCTTGCCGTTCACATCTGCGAGGAGCCGGGCTTCGCGAGCCTGCAGCCCGGCCACGATCTCCTCCGCGCGAACGCGCGTCCCGGTGAGTTCGCCGAGAGTTTGGATGTTGGCGTACACGTCTTCGAGGCTCGACGGCTCCAGCGAAACGATTCGCGGGTCGCCTCGCAGCCGCTTGGCCGCGCGCGCGACGATCTCGTACGATACCGCGCAGACTTCGCACAGTTCTTGGGTGACGATCACGTCGGGTGCGAGGCGCTCGAGCATATCGGCGTCGAGGGAGTAGAGGCTCGAGCCTTGATGCAACGAGCGCCGCACGTGGCGGTCGATCTCGGCCGAGCTCCCGGCATGCTGCAACGCACTCGCGGTCAGTTGCGGCTTGGCCTTCGCTTCCTCGGGGAAGTCGCACTCGTGCGTCACGCCAACGATCCGCTCGCCCAGACCGAGCGCGTACAGAATTTCGGTCGAGCTCGGGAGCAGGCTCACGACGCGCCGGCTCGCAGGATCCCTCACGTCGCGCCAATTCCCGCGGGGTTCGAAAGAAAACCTGGGCCCGGGGCGTATATCGGCTCGGTGCAAAAGATCAAGGTAGCCAACCCCATCGTCGAGCTCGACGGCGACGAAATGACGCGCGTCATTTGGGCCAAGATCAAGGAAACCCTGATCTTGCCGTATTTGGACGTGGACCTGAAGTACTACGACCTGGGCGTCGAGCATCGCGACGCGACCGATGACAAGGTGACCCTCGACGCGGCCCGTGCGATCAAGCAGTACGGCGTCGGCGTCAAG